>NZ_LZKE01000007.1:0-4169 GCF_001672675.1 Mycobacterium sp. E2327 | reverse complement strand
AACCCCCCCCCCCCCCCCCCCCCCCCCCCCCCCCCCCCCCCCCCCCCCCCCCCCCCCCCCCCCCCCCCCCCCCCCCGGGGGGGGGGGGGGCCCCCCCCCCCCCCCCCCCCCCCCACGACTGCGTTTCGGGGCCTCAGCGGTCGCCGTATGAGCGCGTCCGCACACGGCTTGTGTTCCGGCCCCCTCGCCGACCGACGACGCGTTGACTCCGGCCCGAATCGGGCGCCGACCCGGACTCCGCTAACGCGGCTCGCGGTGGCTGAGTCGCCCGTCTGGCAACCCCTTCGGCGGCTTTAACTGCGGCCGGATTTTTACCCGGCCCCGTCACTTTCGCCCCGTCGACCCCGCAAAAAATGGGCTCGTTCGGGAGGCGCGCTCGGCGCGTCGGGGACTCATTTCCGCAGGTGGCGGCCGGTGCTTTCGGGGAGCTGCCGCTCACCGAGCGAGGCCCCCGTCGCGCTCCGGCCACCGGGCGGGCCGGCGTCGCCGCTTGGGCCCGGCAACTCGGCCCGCGCCGGGCGGGGATTTCGGGCCTTAGCCTCCTCTCTAGCGAACAGCCTCCTAAACATTCCTTGCATCAGTCGTCATTAGCCCGAACTTGCGGAGAAAACATGTCGTTCGAGTCCGGTGGTTCATAGGTGTTGGACTTCGGGGCGCTACCGCCAGAGATCAACTCGGGCCGGATCTATGCCGGCCCCGGTTCCGGCTCGATGATGGCCGCGGCTTCGGCCTGGGATGGGCTGGCCAGCGAGCTGAGTCTGGCGGCGACCGGCTATTCGTCGGTGATCACCGAGTTGACCAGCGCACCCTGGCTGGGCCCGGCATCGCGATCGATGCTGGCCGCCGCCACGCCCTATGTCTCGTGGCTCGGCGCCGCCGCGGCGCTCGCCGAGGACGCCGCGAACCAGGCCAGAGCCGCAGCCGCCGCCTTCGAAACCGCGTTCACGTTGACGGTGCCGCCACCGGTGATCGCGGCGAACCGGGTTTTGTTGGCCACGCTGATTGCGACCAATTTCTTCGGACAGAACTTTCCGGCCATCGCCGCCACCGAGGCCCAGTACGCCGAGATGTGGGCCCAAGACGCCGTGGCGATGTACGGCTACGCGGCCGCCTCGGCGACTGCGACACAGTTGACCCCGTTCACCGAGCCGGCACAGGCCACCGACCAAGGCGGGCTGGCCGCCCAGGCGGTCGCCGTCGCTCAGGCCGTCGCCACGCCGGCGGGTACCGGCGCGCCCCAGGCGGCCGCGGCCACCCCGGGGCTTGCGCTTACCTCCGCCGACACGGTTTCCATCACGTCCGTCTTCACGTCGATAAACCAAGCGCTGCAACAGCTTTCGGCCGGGGCGCTGGCTTCGCAGCTGAACCCGTACAACTGGTGGATCGTGCAGCAGTTCGTCGCCCTCAACGTGTCGAACCGAACCGCGCTGTCGCGCACCACCGTGGGTCTCGCCTATTTCTCCACCGGCATGATGAGCTTCTTCGGCTCGATCGCACAGCAGACCACGTTCGGGCCCGGCGGGACGACGGCCGGGGCCCAAGGCGCCTGGTACGCGACACCGCAGTTCGCGGGCCTGCACCTGGGCGCAGTCGGCAGCGGCGCCGCCGGCCATGGCGGGATCGCGGCGAATTTGTCCTCGGCCACCAAGATCGGCGGGCTGTCCGTGCCGCAGGGTTGGGCCGGCTCTCCCGGAGCGATCGAGGAATCGGCCGCCCACGCGGTCGCCGTCGACTACGCCACCGACCCGCAGGGTGCGGGCAACGGGCTGCTGCGTGGCATGCCGATGGGCACCGGCGGCCGACGCTCGGGCTCCGCCTTCCCGCCCCGCGAATACGGATTCAGGCGCAGCGTACTCGCACGCCCGCCATCCGCCGGATAACCAGCTGTACGAGGCGGCCAACGTGGCCGCGACTGATGAAGGAGTCAGGACATGGCAATCGATTTCGGTGCGTTACCGCCGGAGATCAACTCGGCGCGCCTGTACACCGGCGTGGGCTCGACACCACTGGTGACCGCGGCCTCGGCCTGGAACTCCCTGGCCGCGGAGCTGAACGCGGCCGCCCTGGGCTATGAGAACGTGGTGACGCAGCTGGCCGGCGAGGAGTGGCTCGGGCCGGCCTCGGGGTCCATGGCCGCCGCGGTGCAACCGTATGTGGAGTGGGTCAGTACGACCGCCGCCCAGGCCGAACAGGCCGCCACCCAGGCCAGCGCGGCCGCGGCGGCCTACGAGGCGGCGTTCGCCGCGATCGTGCCGCCGCCGTTGATCGCGGCGAACCGCGCCGAGTTGGCCCAGGCGGTGGCGACCAATGTCATCGGGCAGAACACCGGGATCATCGCGCAGCTGGAAGCCCAGTACGCCGAGTTCTGGGCCCAGGACGCCGCGACGATGTACAGCTACGCCGGCAATTCGGCGGCGGCGTCCAACGTCACGCCGTTCACCTCGGCGCCGACGGTGGCCAATCCCGCCGCTTCGACGATCCAGGCGGCCGCGAGCACGTCCGCAGCGACCACGTCGGTCAGCTCAATCCAAAACCAGATCAACGCCGCCATCAGCCAGATCAGCGCGCAACTGGCGAGCCTGGCGTCGCCTTTCTATACGCCGCTGCAACAGGAATGGTGGTATCTGGCATCCGCCAACGGGCCGCTGTCCGCCGTGTGGCAGGTCCTCTTCGGGTCACCGTCGTTTCCGGGTAACAGCCTGTCCGCCTTCATGTCGGCGTGGTCGCCGTACGCTGGCGTCCTCTACAACACCGAGGGTCTGCCGTACTTCAGCATCGGCATGGGCAACTCAATGGTGCAGGTCGCTAAGAGTGTGGGCGCGATCGGCGGCGCGGTGCCGGCGGCCGCGGCCGCCGTCCCCAAGGGCCTGCCCGGGCTGGGCGGGCTGCTCGGCGGCGGCGCCCCGCCGGTGGCGGCGCATCTGGGCAGCGCCACCTCGATCGGCAAGCTGTCGGTGCCGGCCGCATGGTCCGGGCCGGTTTCGACGCCCAGCCACGCGACGGCCATCCCGGTGAGCAACGTCCGGGAGGCGCCCGACGCGGCGCCCGGAAACCTGCTGGGCGGCATGCCGCTGGCCGGGGCGGGCACGGGCGGATCCGGCGCAGGACCACGGTACGGATTCAAACCGGTCGTCATGGCCCGCCCGCCGGCGGCCGGCTAGCGGGCGGGCCGGCGAATGGTGCCGACGCGCGTCCCGGGCGGGCCGTCGTCGCCGGCCGGGCAAAGGCATTTGCTCCGGCGCGATTTCACCGCATCGGTGCTAAGCTCCATACGTGCTGGCCAACCGGCCTTCAACGGCAATCAGGAGGGGTTGACCTTCCAGGTTTGCTGTGACGGTCCTGTGAACGCCAGCGGTAGCGGCCGGGCGCTGTTACTGTGTCGTTACTAAAAGTGAATTCGCCGTGCCATCCAGTGAACAATTGCGAACAGGTGGACTCGGAATCAGCTTGAACCGGATGCTGTCATCTACTCTCTTGCACAGAGCAGTGCGGGGGACAATCTAGGAGGGAAAACATGTCGTTCGTGACCACACAGCCGGAGGCCCTGGCTGCGGCGGCCGGGAGCCTGCAGGGGATCGGCTCGGCGCTGAGCGCGCAGAACGCGGCCGCAGCCGCGCCCACGACTGGCGTAGTGCCGGCGGCTGCCGACGAGGTATCGGCGCTGACCGCGGCCCAGTTCGCCGCCCACGCGCAGATGTACCAGGCCGTCAGCGCCCAGGCAGCCGCGATTCACGAGCAGTTCGTGAGCACGCTGGGCATCAGCTCGGGTTCGTACGCCGCGACCGAAGCCGCCAACGCAGCGGCCGCCGGCTGATCAGGTTCAGCGGTTCTGGAATGTCGGGTCTGACGGCTGGGCCGGGATCCGAACTCACGTCGATTCAATCGCCGCGGTTGGCGCCTGACGTCCGCACGTCGGGCGCCGGCCGACGGTCCGGGGGAAGTCTTTCTGTATGTGGCTTGACGGTGCGCTAGCGCGTCACCGTTCGGCCAGCGTCACTCACAACTGAATACAAGTCACTCAGAATTAAGGAGAAAGCCAACATGGCAACACGTTTTATGACTGACCCGCACGAGATGCGGGCGATGGCGGGCCGCTTTGAGGTCCACGCGCAGACCGTTGAGGACGAGGCTCGCAAGATGTGGGCGTCGTCGATGAACATCGCCGGTGC
>NZ_LZKE01000006.1:0-816 GCF_001672675.1 Mycobacterium sp. E2327 | reverse complement strand
GGCGATCTCCCGAATTGTCGCCTGGGAGTAGCCCACCTCCCCCACGCAGCGCATCGCCGCGGTGATTATTCGAGCGCGGGTCCGCTCGCCGCTGGCGCCTACCGGGCGCCCCAACTGCGACCGCGCGGCGTTCATGCGGGCGCACCTCCGAGCAGGAACCGGATATTAATTGATCGTTCGATTATATTCGACGGCATGCTAGGTCGCCCGGTCGGCGCCAGCGGCGAGGAGACTCGCCAGCGGATAATCGTCGCCACCATGCGCTGCGTGGGGGAGGTGGGCTACTCCCAGGCGACAATTCGGGAGATCGCCAAGGCTGCCGACATGACCAGCGCGAGCCTGTACCACTATTTCCCGAACAAGTCCGAGTTGCTCACGGCGACCGTCCGGGAGATCGACGAGATCGCGTTGCCACGGGTGCGGTCCGCCGCGGCGCATTCCGATGACGTCGTCGAGCGCCTCGAGGCGATGCTGGACGAGCTGGACAGGTTGCTGCGCGAGTATCCGCACCTGGCCGCGTTCGAACGCGCGATGCGCGGGCATGCCGGACTAAAAGGCTTGCGCGACACCATCGATGACATCGTCCGGGACGCTCAGGCGCGGGGAGCGCTGTCGCCCGATACCGACCCGGGCGCCGCGGTCAACGCGATCTACGCGCTGGCCCGTGGGCTGACGGACCGGTCGGCCAACCTGACCGCGGACGCGTACGCCGACACGCTGGCGTCGGCCAAAAAGCTGCTCAGGGGAACGCTTTTCGAGCCGCGAGCGAGTCGCCGAGCGTCCACAGCGCAACGCCGATCAAAACGAGATCCTTGA
>NZ_LZKE01000005.1:0-611 GCF_001672675.1 Mycobacterium sp. E2327 | reverse complement strand
ACCGCCCCGGCCAACGACAATGAATACGTGGACGATAGGGCCGAATCCGACCTGGCGTGGGAACTGGCTGATGCGGTCAGCCCGCTACTGACCGACCGCGACCGCAGCCGGTTTTACGCCGCGATCGGGTCGGGCGAGTCATACACCGCGATCGACACGGCGCTGCAAACCATGGCACGGCAGCGCGCGCCGATATCGTCCGAGCTGATCACCAAGCTCACCGACTGGCTCGGGGCATACACGCACAGCGCCGACGCACCGCGGCTGCGCAGGCTGCTGCGCGCCATCGAATCGATGCCCTAGTTCGCGGGTCCCGCGAACGTAACCACACTGCGATATTTCTCGCCGGATTTCGCAGCGTGGTTAGGCTCGCGACAAGAACCTTAGTTCGCGGGCGGTCGAAGACCGAGAGCGCCCAGCAGTTCGTCGCGTCCCCACGGCTTGCTGGTGGCGGCCTCACGAAGTTCGTCCCGCCATTCGTCCTTGTCGCGCAGCCGCAATCGCAGCTTGTCGCGCAACCCCCGAAGGCTTCGCAGCCGTAGCGGCGGGATGGGCAGGGGCACTGCAGCTTTGTCGCGGTCGGAGTGATCCGGCTGCGCGCCATCGCCCGG
>NZ_LZKE01000004.1:0-57331 GCF_001672675.1 Mycobacterium sp. E2327 | reverse complement strand
CTCGTAGTAGGACCGCGGATCGGTCCCGTTGGGCAACTGGCACCACTCGGTGATCACCGGCGCCGAGGCCAGCCGCTGCTTGATCGCGTTGACGGCGGCGTCGTTCGACCGCACGTATTGCGAGTCGTTGGATTCGGCCCAGGCCGGCAACGGCGCCTGGACGCCGAGGCAGTCCGAGCGGCTGGCCTCGGCGCCGGTGATCACCGAGTGGTGCCAGTTGCCCAACGGGACCGATCCGCGGTCCTACTACGAGAAGGCCCTGCACGACGTGGTCAGGTACCACGTGTCGATGACGTCGAGCGCCAACTTCGCGGACCGCGACTCCCGGTCGGCGATGGACCCCAGCCTGTTTTTGCTGTGGGCCCAGGCGAGTATCTCTGCGGGCTACCGGTATTCGGTCGAGGCGCGGCCGGGCTCGCAGTCGATTCAGGGCAAGACGGCGAGCATATCCGTCGCCTGGACCAACTACGGCTCGGCCGCGGCCACCGAGCAGTGGACGCCGGGCTACAAGCTGGTGGATTTCACCGGAGCGGTGGTCAAGAGCCTGTCGGCGACGGTCAACCTCAAGGCGCTGGTCAGCGACGACACCAGCTCCTCACGCGAGGAGGCGGTCCCGGCGACGACGACGGAGTCGGTGCGCGTCGACCTGGCGGGCCTGGCGCCGGGCCACTACACGCTGCGCGCCTCGGTGGACTGGCAGCAGCACAAGCCGGGCGCCTCGCACGTGGTGAACTACGCGCCGATGTCGTTGGCGCGCGACGGGCGCGACGGTGCGGGGTTGTATCCGATTGCGACGCTGGACATTCCGCGCGACTCGACCACCTCAGCCAACGGGCAGTGACCTGGTCCCGCCGCGGGCATCGGCGGCCAGGCGAGTCCACAGCCGGGCCAGTGACTCGTGCCAGCGCGGCAGGCCGAAGTCGACGGCGCGGGCGCGCGCGGCGGCGCCCAGCCGCGCGCGCAGGCCGTCGTCGGTGACGAGCGCGCTGAGCGCGTCGGCGATCTCGGCGGGCGAACCCGGCTGCACCACGATGCCGGTGACCCCGTCGCTCACCGCCTCGCCGATGCTGCCGACGGTGGTCGTCACCGGCGCCAGGCCGTGCGCCATGGCCTCCAGCAGCGCCATCGGCAGGCCCTCGTCGCGGCTGGGGAGCAGGAAAATGTTTGCGGTGCAGAGCAGTTCGTCGCGGTCTGGGGGTTCCAGCCAGCCGGCCACGCGAACCGTGTCGCCCACACCCGCCGCCGCCACCGCGGCGCGGACCCCGTCGACGTCGCCGTCGCCGGCCAGCGTGATCCGCAGCCGCTCGCGGACCGACCCGTCGAGCGCGGCCACGGCCGAGACGATGTCGTAGCTGCCCTTGCGCATCCCCATCCGGCCCAGCGCCACGGCGTGTATCCGGCCAACGCCCGTTTGGGCCACGGGTGTCTCCGGGATGCGAACGGCATTGTGCAGCACGCTGATTCGATCGCCGGACAGCCCTAACCGGTCCGCGTACTCGTCGACGTGGCGCCGGCCCAGCACCACCCAGTGATCGGCGACGAGGGCGCGGCGCACCGCCGCCCGCGCCGGTGCCGGCAGCCGATCGAACCAGCCGCCGAAGTCGTAGCTGTGACCGTGTACCACCGCCGGCACGCCCGCCAGCCGCGCCGCCCACAACGGCACCGCCTTGCGGACGACGCTGCCGCCGTGGGCCATGTTCACGTGCAGCACGTCGGCGCGGCGGCGAATGAGCAACCAACTGGCCCAGAGCATTCCGCGCACGCCCACCAGCAGTCGCACCCATCGCGACCGGTCCACGTAGGTGGGCACGACGCTGACGTGGATCCGCTCGTCGGGATGCGCGGCCATCAGGGCGGCGACCGTCGCCATGCCGCCGCGGCTACTCGCGTCCGCGGGTGCCGGCCCCACCACCAGCACCCGCACCGGCCCGCTCACCGCGTCGCCCCGGCCGGGATCAGGGGCTCGGTAGTGGTTTCGACGTCCTCGCCGGGCACGCGGGACCGCTGCCACAGGCGGGCGAACGCCAGGGCCGCGCCCAGCGCCATGCCCAGCGTCATGGCGTTGGCCGGGTCCTCGGGCAGCGGGTCGACGACGCTCATCACCAGCAGGCCGGCGCTGACGGCGGCGCTGGCCTTCGCGGGCGCCGATGCGCTGCGCAGCGCCCGGATCAGCGGGGTGAGCGCGAACACCGCGAAGGCGGCCATGCCCACCGCGCCGGATTTCGCCAGCCACCACAGGTAGAAGTTGTGCGAATAGGTGGTGCCCAACGTGTTGGTGAATTCGTCCGGGTCGTTGCCGAACGGCTCCTGATAGGCGTAGCCGAGGCCGTGGCCGAACACCGGCGCCTTGGCGATGGCGCGGTTGAGGTTGGCGTCTTCGGCCAGCCTGGCCAGCGTCGAGGAGTCGACCGCGAGCGCATTGCTCGACACCCCGCCCAACACGCGGTGGCTGAACCCGGTGATCTGATCGCCCAGCCAGTCCCCGGCCGTCGAGTGCTGCAGCAGGAACAGCGCGCCGGGCACCGCAACGGCCAGGATCCCCGCGCCGGCGATGGCCAGCCTCGCCGCCCGGCGCAGCGACGACCAGCCGAGGGTGGCGAAGAACGCCACCGCCGCCGCCACCCCGAGGGCGATCAGCGTGTTGCGGGAGAAGGCCAGCACCGAGATGATCAGCGCCGGCAGGCCCAGCGCGAGGTACCAGACGGGCTTGAGACGGCCGACGATCTGGGCGGCCACCAGCGCGGCCAGCACGGCGATTGACGGTGTCAGGGTGGCGGTGATGACGCGGTTTGCCGTGTCGCCGGTGTCGCTTTGCAGGCTTTCCAACCGCCCCGCCAGCCGCAGCCCGCCCGAGGAGCTGGCGACGGCCATGCCGGCGGAAAACCAGAGGGTGAGGACCATCGCGTGCACCGACAGTTTGACGTAGTCGCCGTACACGATCACCAGCGCCAGGACGAAACCACCGACCACCTCGAGCAGGAAGGTGGCCTCCCGCACCACGATCGGGGCGGGGTGGCCCATCGCGAAGCCGACCGCGGCGAAGTAGGCCACCGTCAGCACGAACATCCCGGGCAGCAGGTATTCGGAGAAGCGCAGCCGCACGGCCGGCAGCACGAAGCAGATGGCCAGCACCAGCGCCACGTGATAGGCGTTGATCGACACGGGGCCAATCACTTTGGCGACGTGCAGGCCCTGGGGCAGCGCCGCGAACGCCAGGAACAGGGCGACGCCGATCATCGTCGCGGGTCTCGTCCAGTAGATCACCAGGCAGAACGACAGGCCGATCAGCATCACGCCCTGGGTGGTGTTGCGCACGGACAGCACGCCAAACACGAAGCACCCCAGGGCGAATGCCGTCAGCACGGCCCCGGACATCGCCAACCGGTGCCGATTGCGCAGATACAGGATCACCCCGGGCGGCCCACCTTGGTCCGGTAGGTCCGGGCCGCGGCCCGGGCGTGCCGGGGTATCCGCGCGTCGGTCAGCACGGTGCCGACGACGTCGGCGCCGGCGGCGCGCAACGCGGTCAGCGCGTCGGTGAGTTCGTCCTCGGTGGTGCGCCCCGCGCGGACGACCAGGACCGTGGCCTGCGCCGCGCCGGCCAGCAGGCCCGAGTCGGCCGTCGCCAGCACCGGTGGGCCGTCGATCACCGTTCGGTCGAAGGTGGCCGACACGTCGGCCAGCACCTTGTCGAGCACCTCCGGCAGGTACGCGCTGCTGGGCAGCGTGTCCCGGCGGACGGCCCGCGCCGCCAGGATGAAAAGCCGCGGAATCGACGTCGGCTTAACGGCTTCGGCCGCAATGTCGGGGTCGGACAGCGCGTTGCCCAGGCCCTCGCCGGAGTCGACCTTCAGCAGGCCGGCGATCACCGGTCGGCGGGTGTCGCCCTCGACGAGCAGCGCCTCTTCGCCGGATTCGGCGAATGCCCGGGCCAGGTTCACCGCCGTCGTCGTGGTTCCCTCCCCGCCGAACGGCGCCGTCAGCAGCACCCGGCGCGCTCCCGGTTCGAGCGCGCGCAGCAGGCGCGCCCGCAGGCCGCGGACCGCGTCGTCGAAGGAGATGTCGGTTCCGAACCGCGGTGCGCTGCCGCGCTTTCCGGGTAGTTCGGCCAGGGTCGGCAAATTGGAGAGCCGCTCCAGTTTGGCTCGGTCACGCACCGAGCGGTCGGCCGCCTCGCGGGTCAACGCCGCCCCGGTGCCCAGCAGCAAGCCGGCGGCAAGGCCCATGGCCATGTTGCGCACCGGCACCGGCTTGATGGGGCTGTCCGGCACGCCGGGCTGCTCGACGATGGTGGCCCGGGCGATCGGCATGTTCGGGGCGAGGGGCTGGGGCGGCGTCGCCGCGGGCTGCGCCGGCTGCGGGACGACCGAGGGTTCGGCCGACGGGGTGGCCTCGGCGCCCGTTTGCGTCGCCGGCTGGCCGTCGGCGTCCTGCGCGGCGGGCGCCGATGGCGGGGGCGTCTGCGCCGGCGGCGCCTGCGGCGGTGAGCTGTTCACCAGCGCCACCGGGTCCTTCGGGTTCACACCGAGGGTGCCGACCAGCCCGGTGAACGTGTCAGCCATCGCCTTCGCCAGTGTCGCGGCACGATTCGGGTCGGTGTCGGTGACCGAGATGGTGAACAGAGTCGACTTCGGCGTGTACTCCACGTGGGTCGCGCTCGCCAGGGCGTCCGCGCCGATGGGCAGGTGAAACTGCTTGACCGCGCGCTCCGCGACCGCGTGGCCGCCGGCGATCGCGGCGTACGACGACAGCCGCTCCTGCGCGGCCTGCGTGCCCTGATACACCTGGGCCAGGTCGGTCTCGCCCGAGAACGAGATGAGGACGGTGGCCGACGACTGATAACTCTTCGTCTGGAACGCGGTGACGGCGGCGGCCCCGGCGAGGCAGGCCAGCAGCGCCCCGACGAACAGCTTCCAGTGGGCCGTCAACGTTCGGACAAACGTGCGAAAATCCATCGGCTAAAACCTTTCCCGGCGCCTGCCGGCGCTCTCGAGCTCACGCGCGCCGTGCGGCGGGTGCGTGACCAAGACCTCTGTGAGGATATCCAGCATGCGGTCGGCGACCCGGTCGACGCTGAAGCGCTCCGCGTAGTGGTGCGCGGCCTCGGCGCCGAGGCGCGCGGCGGTGGCCGGGTCCGCCAGCCTGTCGAAAGCTGCGGCCAGCCCCGCGACGTCGTCGACGTCGACGGTCGGGCCGCCCGGCGGCTGGTATTCCGGCAGCCCGCCGATGGTGGACACGATCGGCATCACGCCCAGCTGCATCGACAGCACCTGCACCCCGCTCTGCGAGGCGCGCCGGTAGTGGGCGACCGAACCCTTTGCGGCCGAAAGCGTCTCGACGACGTCGGCGTAGCGGTACGCGCCGGGCCACCACCGCGCGTGTTGCGGCAGCCGCGCGCTTCGCAGGGCGATCGGTCCGTCGCCGATCAGCACCAGGTCGTCGCCGCGCCAGCCGTCGCCGCTCACGTGCCGTTGCCAGGCCTGCAGCACCACGTCGATGTTCTTGTACGGGTTGAGCCGGCCCACCATCACGAAATCGCGTCGCCCCTCGGCGTGGACCGGCGCCGGCACCAGGTCGACGTCGAGGTCGCTGGTGAGCGGCAACGTGTGCACGGGCGTCCGGGCGACGTCTCGCCGGGTGCTGATGGCTTCCGCGACGTAGTCGCTGTAGGTGACCGTGGCCGCCGAGCGGGCGCCCCAGCGGTCGAACACCGCACGCTCGTAGGCCGGCCGCGCTTCGCCGGCGTCGTGGGGGCTGTCGTCGTGGACCAGCTGCACCCGGGGCACACCCCCGGCCAATGCCATCCAGCGTGGATCGCGGACCAGCTCGGTGATCACCACCTGCGGCCGGTAGTCGCGGATGCGCCGCCAGGCGGCGAAACTCGACGGCCAGCTCGCGGCCGCCCGGAACCGCGGGTCGAGCACCAGCTCGTAGTCGCGGGCGGCGTCCGACTCGGGGTGCTGGTCGGACGTCACCAGCAGCACGTCGGCTCCGCGCCGCCGCAGCGCTTCGACCTGAACGCGCGCGAGCGGCCGCATCCATGGCGAAAGCCAAAGCACCCGAATGGGATTCATAGCAATGCCCGGTCCCTGACCGCGCCGGGGTCGATCGACCAGCGCCCCTCCAGTTGCGGGTAGGCCCGCCGCACTTCGTCGTACAGATCCGGCAATGTCAGCATGACGCGATCGGGGTCGGCCGCGATGAGCTGTTCGGGCGAGATGATGCCGACGTCGGTCCCGGGAATCCGGCGTCCTTGCTTCGCCGGTGACGCGTCGGCGACGGCCCGCAACAGGTGCCGGTCGACGCCGGCGATGTTGAACAACGCCGGCACACGCGAACCGGCGCCGTACCCGTACACCGTGCGCCGGTCATTCGCCTGCTCCCGCAGCCAGTCGCGCAACTGGGTGGCGTGGCGCTCGGCGTCGCGCTGCAGACCGCCGACGACCGCCGCTTCGGTGATGCCGGCGGTTTGCTCGCGCCGCAGGATTTCCCCGGTGCGTTCGTCGGGGTCGACCTGGCCGTGCACGGCGGCAACCAGTACGGTGCCGCCGTAGAGATCGAACTCCCACGCCGAGGCCACGCTCATGCCGGCCGCGGCGAGCAGACCGGTCAATGCCGTCAGTGAATAGTAGGCGTAATGGCTGTGGCGCAACGCATCCCATTGCCCCTGGGTCACGATCGTCAACAGCGAGTGGAATTGCAGCAGCAGCACGCCGTCGGGCGAGGTGGCCTCCGCGCGGAGCCGGAAGGCCTGCCGTTGGTCCGGCTCGTGCATGATGCCGAACGAGTCGAGCACGACATCGGCCCGTTCCGCCTCGGCGAAACCGCGTTCCGCGAGCAGCGGCAACCACGTTCCGCCGTGCGGGCTGCCGAATTCCCGTACGGTGGCGCCGCGCAGCCAGCCCGCGTCGGCGACGCGCCGGACGGCCTCGGCCGCCTGGTTGCGCAGGGCCTGCGGCTCGATGCCGCGCGGCTCGGCGACGGCGGTGTCGTCGTCGGCGAGTTGGGCCAGGCCGCAGCGGCCGCAGAGTTCCATCGCGAGCGGATGCGACGATTCCTCGGGCCGCACGGGTTCGGTGACCGGCGGGAAGTCGTCGCCGGCCGGCACGGTCCCCAGGTCGAGGACCCGTCGCAGATCGGTGCCGCCGCACCCCCGGCAGGTCCTCATCGGCGCACGCTACCAATTTCCGCGGTGTGCAGGGTCGGAAGCGGAAAGACGAGCTGGCCGCCCCAGTCGGCGACGTAGCGAAGCTGCTCGGTCAGCTCCGCCTCGAGGTTCCACGGCAACACCAGCACCACATCCGGGCGGTCTTCGGCGATGCGCTCGGGTTCGTAGATCGGGATCCGGGTCCCCGGGGTGAAGCGCCCGTGCTTGTACGGGTTGCGGTCGACGGTGTATTCGAGGAGATCGGTTCGGATCCCGCAATAGTTGAGCAGGGTGTTGCCCTTGCCCGGCGCGCCGTAGCCGACGACGCGCTTGCCGTCGGCGCGGCAATCCAGCAGGAAGCGCAGCAGGTCGTGCCGGATCGCCTCCGCGCGGGGACGCAGCTGCAGGTAGCCGTCGGCACGGTGCAGACCCGCGGCTTCTTCGGCGCGCATCACCCGCTCCACCCGTTCGGTCGGCCGCGAGGCGATATCCGCCGAGCGGGCCCAGATGCGCATCGACCCGCCGTGGGTGGGCAGCAGCTCGACGTCGACCACGGCGAGGCCCGAGGTGGCCAGCGCGCAGATCGCCGAGAACAGGGTGTAGTACTGGAAGTGCTCGTGGTAGATCGTGTCAAACTGTCCCAGCCGCACCAGGTTCAGCGCGTGGTGTACTTCGATGCTCAGCCAGCCGTCGTCGTCCATCAGCTTGCGTAGCGAGCGGGTGAAGCCGCGCAGATCGGGGATGTGCGCGTAGACGTTGTTGGCGACGACGAGGTCGGCGGGCCCGTGTTCCTCACGAACCTGGGTCGCCGTGTCCTCGTCCAGAAACGCAGTCAGCGTGGGGATGTTGCGCGCGCGGGCGGCGGCGCCGACGTTCTCGGACGGCTCGATTCCCAGGCATGGCACGCCCGCCGCGACGACGTGCTGCAGGAGGTAGCCGTCATTGCTGGCCACCTCGACCACCCGCGAATCCGGGCCAAGGCCGAGGCGCTGGACGGCGTCGTCGACGAAGCGCTTGGCGTGCTGCACCCAGCTGTCCGAATACGAAGCGAAGTAGGCGTATTCGGTGAAGGTGTCCTCGGGCGTGATCAGCGCCGGTATCTGCAGCAGCAGGCAGTCCTCGCACAACCGCAGGTGTAGCGGGAAGGTCTGCTCCGCAAGGTCGAGTTCCTCGGCGGTGAGGAATTTCTCGCACGGCGGAGTGGCGCCCAGGTCCACGACGCTGAGCAGGCGCTCCGAGTCACACAACCGGCAAAGCATATGGCTCCCAATTCTCTGTGCGGCTGGATGTTTGGGCGGGTTCGACGTTCAAGGCGAGGCGTTGCGCCCGCCGTCGGGTGCTGTCGTGAATGAGCTTGCCCAGGCCGTTCTGATAAAGCCAGAGGCTGTTCTGCTGGCCGGAGAAGGACTCTTCCCCGGCCATGGCGCCCCAGGGCAAAAACCCGCTGCCCAGCCCGACCCCGAAGACCCCCGCGATCGGCGTGCCGTACCGGTCCAACAGCCGCGCGTGCGTGTCGACCGCCGGGCCGTTGTGTGCCAACGGGACTCGCGTCCCGCGCGCGTTGTAAATGGGCGGAGCCGCAAGGCGGTAGCCCAGGGCCGGAATGATCAGATCGCAGTCGGTCAGCAGGCCGAGCAGGTCCGCGCGGGACAGGCCGCCGATCGGCATGGCCACCGCGCGGTCGTCCGGCTCGGCCCCGGGCTTGCGATGCATGCGCCGCCACACTTCGCGGGCGTCGCCCTGCAACCCACCCAGCCGATGCACGCGCCCGGTGGCCGCGCACACGTCGGATTCGGAGAATTCGTAGAAGTCGACGTGGGCCGCGGCACGCGACGCATAAGTGGGCCGGGGTTCGCTGCGATGCAGGATTTGGACGCCGCGGGGACCGAAGCTCAGCCCCGGAATCTGTTCCAGCAGTATCCATGCCGCCGAAAATGCGCTGTGCGCCCCGCCCAGGATGACCACGCGCGGGCTGCCATGCACGCGGGCCAGCCGTCTCGCCACCTCCTGCGCGCCGCCTCGGCTGAGGAGCCGGTGGCTGGACACGATCTTCTCGCGCCAGTCCCCGAGGTGGACGCCGGGCGTGACCTCGATCTCGGACCAGGACGCGTTCGGCCGCCCGCCGATCGCGACGACCGCGCTGGCGGCGCGGACCAGCGTGCGCCGCCCGTCGGCGTCGGCGGTGAACACCGCGACCGAGCCGTCATCCTGTAGCCGGATCGCCTCGGCGCGTGTGCCGGTGAAGGCGCGGCTGTTCGGATGCCGGTCGAACTCGGCCAGAATGGCTGCACCGAGGCGCCGCTCGAAGCGATCGACCAGCTCCAGCGTGGGATGCGTGGCCCGGAAGCGTTCCAGTTCTTGCGCAATGGGATCGGCGCCGACGTCGGCCAGCAACGGGGAGCAATCCGGGCCGTCCAGGCACTCCAGGAAGGAGGTGCCGCGCGAGTCGGCCTTAAGGGCGTATCGGCCGAGCGTGCCGCCCAGCTCGTCGGCCTGCTCGACCAACGCGACGCCGCCGTCCAGCCACGCGCCCAGCCGGCCGTGACGAGCCGCCCAGACCAGCGCTCCAGTCCCGGCCGGCCCACCGCCCAGGATCGCCGTTTCGTACCACGGAGTCGGTTCGATGACGGCCGTCCGTTCGCGACGCTTGGTGCGGCGGGCCGATTTCCAGTTCAGCCCCAACGCGCTCACAGCACGGCCTCGATGGCTTCGAGGTACTCGTCGGCCATCGCCTCCACCGTGTAATGCAGGCGCATCCGCTCGTGGCCACGTCGTCCCACCGATGGCAGCGCGGCGGGGTCGGCCAGGATCTGGGCGAGGCACTCACGCCACGCCGCCACCGTGACGGGCTCGACGACGAAACCGGCCTTGCCGAAGTCCAGCATCTCCGGGACGGCGCAAATCGCCGACGCGGCAACGGGTACCGCCCGCGCCATCGCCTCCAGGATGGCCAGCGGGAACGCCTCGGAGCGACTGGGCACGCACAACAGGTCGGCCTCGGCCAGCGCGGGACCCGGCCCGGCCGACCAGCCGCGCCAGTGCACCCGGTCGCGCAGCTCGGCGGGGGTGCGCGCCTGCAGCCGATCCCGGTCGGGTCCATCGCCGAATATGGAGAGCTCCCAGGGCATGTCGGTCAGGCCACCGAGCGCATCGATCAGCAGATGCGGGTTCTTGTGCTCGACGATGCGCGAGAGCATCACCAACTGCACCGGGTGACCGGCGGCCCGCACGCGGGGCTGCGGCTCACCCGTCACCGCCACCCCGTTGGGTGCGATGAAACGGCGCCCGCCGAGCCGGTGCTGCGCGGCCAGCATGTCCCAATGGCGTTGGGCGAGCACGACGAAGCCGTCGGCGCGGCGCATGGCTGCCGCCAGTGGCCGCGAGTAGATGGGGCGGTCCGGTTCCGGGGGTACGTGCGGCGCGACCAGCCAGCGCCGGTCGCCGCCGCCCGCGCGCCACAGCGTGGCGAACCCGGTCTCGGTGTTGGTGTCGCCGCTGATCAGCACCGCCGGGCCGGGCGGAACGTCGACGGCCGGTGCCCACCAGGGTTGGCGCACCACCCGCACGCTGTGCGGGACCTCCTTGATCAGCGGGCCGAACCGCTGCATGCAGACGATGGTGACCGGGTAACCGCGCCGATCCAATTCGGCTGCCAGCAAGGCTTTTTGGCGTTCGGCGCCGCCGTAGACCAGGCGGTTGGTGGTGATCACGATAGCCGGCTTGCCGGTGCGCCCGGTTGCCATGTGGCTCAAGGCGCGCCGCCGGGCGTCGCGCTTGGAGCGTTGCAGCCGCTCCAGCAGGGTGGTGCCGGCCAAATACAGGTCCGCGTGATGTACGCCGTCCTGGTGTTCGAGCAACAGGGCGATGTTGGCGCGCAACAGGTCGCGATTGCGGCGACGTTCCGGCGTCGAGACCTCCGCGCCGTGCGCGGCATCGGGCTCCTCCAACCGGCCGGCGGTCGCCGGATTGCCGTGGTCGACGTCGATTTCGTTGGCCAGCAGGATGCGCCAGCCCGCCGCACTGGCGCGGGCCTGCCAATCGGTTTCTTCTCCGTAAAGAAAGAACTCCTCGTCGAAGCCGCCGACTTCGTTCCAGGCCGCACGGTTGATGGCCAGGCAGGCGCCGCCCACGTAGCCGTCGATGCTTTCCGACTCGCCGGGCTGGCGGGCGTACAGGTGCGAAATTGGCGTGCCGCGCAGCAGATCCGAATAACCGGCGGCCGCGACCAGCGCCCGGCTCAGGGTCCGGCGCCGCGTCGCGATGTCCCATCGCTCCGGGCCGGGGGCGCCGTCGTCGTGCACCATGGGCGCCACGGCGGCGACCTTCTCCTGGCGAAGCAGCTCCCGGGTCCGCGCGAGCGGCCCCTGCAACCGGGCGTCGGCGTTCAGCAGCAGCAGGTCGGCGTCCGGCGGGGTGTGCTCGACCAAGGCGTTAAACGCCGCGGCGAAGCCGAGATTGACCGGACCCAACACCCAGTGCACCTCCGGGTGTCGGGCCGCCAGCTCCTCGCGACCGGGATAGGTGTCGCCGCTGTTCTCGTAGACGTACACCGGCAGGTCGGGCAGGTGTTCGGCGACGCCGGCCAGGCACTGCTCCACCAGGTCGTGACTCTTGTAGGTCACGATCATGACCACCATCGGCCGGCCGGACCTGGTGAGCGTGCCGACCGGGGGCTTGAGGTACGCGCGGTCCAGTTCGCGGCTCATGCGACCACCGGCCTGTGGCGCAGCGCGGCCAGTGACGACCAGCCGAACGGCCCGACCGCCGCGCTGGTGGCCAGGTACGCGGCGGCCGCGGCGGCCACGGTCAGGGCGACGTGGTGGCCCGAAAGCAGCAGTGCCACTGCGACACTGGCCGCCGTGGGGACCAGCAGCCGGAGCAGGAACGCCACCGGCGTGCGGTAGTCGCACTCGCGGCGCAGCCACCAGGTGGCCAGCACCATGCCGAACAGCTCGGTGCCCACCAGCGCCAGGCCGGCGCCCACCGCGCCGAACGGCCCGTCCAGGACCACGTTCAGCGCGACGTTGAACGCCAGCGTCGCGATCGACAACCGGAACAGGAACTTCTGCTGATGGCAGGCGAACAGCCCCTGGCCCAGGGTGCCGGTGACGAAACGCAAAGCCACCGCGACGAATAGCGTCGCCAGCGTCGGCGCGCCGCGCTCGACGAATTCGCGGTCGCCGAACAACTCGATCAGGGGCCGGGCCAGCAACGTGCCGATGACGGCGACCGGGACCCCCACGAAGTACATCAGCTCGATGCAGCGGCGCAGGAACTTGGCGAACGCGGCGACGTCGCGGGAAAACAGTTCGGTGGCCGTCGACAGCGTCGCCTTGAGGAAGAACATCGACACGATCAGCGTGTTGAACGCCACGGTGTAGGCCAACCCGTAGACGCCGACCTCCGAATGCGTGCTCACCTTCGACAGGATGACGCCGTCGGTGCGCCAGTACAGGACGCCGACGACCGCCACGCCGATCGGAAATGCGCTCTCCCGCAGCAGGTCCGCGATCTCTCGTGGCGCGAAGATCGGCCGCAACGAGATGTGCCGGGCCGCCGCGGTGCCCTGGATCAGCAGCTGCAGCGCCGGCGGTATCAGCTGCGCGACCGCGAACCAGACGACGTCGGCCCGTACGGCCACCAGGTAGCTGACCATCGCCAGCGTGCCCAGCCGGCCCAGCACGTCGGACATCGCCACGGCCGAGAAACGGACGGTGGACAGGAACACCGGCTCGAACCGCGTCGTCATCGTCAGCATCAGCAGCTGGCCCGACAACACCACGAGCATCACCCGCACGTCGGCGTCACGGTAGAGCAGCAGACCCGAACCCGCCGCCAGCGCCGCGAGCGGCAGGCAGTACATCAGCGATAGTCCGCTGTTGATGCGGACGAGCCGCTCCAGGTCGCCCGTCCCGGAGGTCACCCGGCGCACGATGACGGTGCCGATGCCGAGATCGGCCAGGCTCGCCCACATTCCGACGAAGGCGACCGCGATCGTGAGCTGGCCGTAGCGCCCGGGCCCGAGGTAGTGGGCCGTCATCGCGACCGAGACGACCGAGGCCAGCATCCCCAGCGCCCGGCAGACGAGCTGGACGGAGAACGCGTGCGCGATCCGCGACCGCGGCACCGACGCCGTCGGGGCCGGCTCGATCGTGGTGTTGTGCGCCATCAGTACGCCCCGTCGCTACTCAGCACGGCCTTGAGCGTCCGCGCGATGATCAGCAGGTCGCCCGTCATCGACCAGTTGTCGACATACGACAGGTCGAGCCGCACCGAGTCCTCCCACGAGAGGTCCGACCGGCCGCTGACCTGCCACAGCCCGGTCACGCCCGGCTTCACCAGCAGGCGGCGTTTGACCTCGCCGTCGTAGTTCTCGACCTCGCGCCGCAGCGGCGGGCGCGGTCCGACGACACTCATGTCCTGCTTGAGCACGTTGATGAACTGTGGCAACTCGTCGATGCTGAATCGGCGCAGTACCTTTCCGATGGGCGTCACCCGCGGGTCCTGGCGGATCTTGAAGAGCATGCCGCCGGCGCCCTCGTTGAGCGGCATCAGCCGTTCGACCTGGGTGTCGGCGCCATCCACCATGGTGCGGAACTTGAACATCGTGAAGGGCTTGCCGTCCAGGCCGATGCGCTCCGCCCGGTAGAAGACCGGCCCCCTGCTCGTCGCCTTGATGCCGACGGCGGCGGCGACGAGCAGCGGCGAGGTCGCGACGAGCGCGGCCAGGGCGAAGCAGAAATCGAAGGCGCGCTTCTGAAACCGTTGGGTCCCTTCGTATTGCGGCTTGTCGACATGCAGCAGGGGGAATCCCGCGATCGGCTTGAGGGTCAGCCGTGCCCCGGCGACGTCCACCACCCCGGGCGCCACCACCAGGTCGACGTCCATCGTCTCCAGTCGCCACATCAGGTCGCGGATCCCGTGTACGCCGAAGTGTTCGGTGCGCGTCACCGCCACCGTGTCGGCGCCGCAGCCGGCGATCGCGGACACCGCGGTGGTTTCGTCGCCGAGGATCGCGATCTTGCGTCCCTGCACCGTCAGCACCTCGCCGCGCGGCGGGCCGTAGCCCGCGATGCAGACGCCGACCACCAGATAGCCGTCGTTCGGGTTGCGGATCAGCTCGTGGGCGAGGTGCGAAACGCCCGGGCGATCCCCGATCGCCAATACCAGCGACTGGTATTGCCCTTGCGCCCGTTTGCGCCAGACGTGCTTGCGCCACAGGTTGCGGCTCGCCAGCAACCCGAGGGTGCCCGCGGGAAGCGCGACCGCCAGATAGCCGCGGGCCAGTTCGATCTTGGCCAGCAGCGTGACGATGGCGATGAACCCGAACGTCCAGAACGAGGCGCTGGCGATGCGCCGGTATTCGTCGATTCCCGCGCCGATGATCCGGGTGGACCGGGTTTGGAACATCGACATCGACGAAAGCCACAGCGCGGCAAAGAGAACCGAGAACAGCGTCATGACGGGCCCGGGGTACCCGGACGTGTTCGGCGAGTCCCCGAACCGGACGAACTGGGCGAGCGCGACGGCGGCGCAGACGATCATCGAGTCGGTGACCCGCAGGCGAGCCGAGTACCGCTGCTGCCAACGGGCGACGGCCTTGGCGCCGGCCCGCGGCGCGGGCAGCACCGCAAGCGGTGCCGGGCCGGTGTCGGCTGGAAGCGTGGTCGTCATGATGGCCGTTCTCTCGGTTACGCCGTCGCCGATTGCGCTGCGGCGACGAGGGTTTCGGTGGTTTCAATAGTTTCGGTGCTTTCAAGCATTTCCGAGGCCGGCATCCCCGCGTAGTACACGCCGGGGTAGCAGATCAGCTGGGCGCGCGATGCGCGCAGCAAGGCCAGCGGCCCCTGCAGCAGATACCGGCGGGCCAGCCGCTGGGGCTCGCGGGTCAACCGGTAGAACCATTCCAGGCCGGCTCGCTGCATCCAGTTCGGGGCCCGGCTGGTCATGCCGGCCAGGAAGTCGATGGCACCACCGCACGGCAGGAAAACCTTTGCGCCCGTGGCGAATCCGTGCCGATCCACCCACTGCTCCTGGCGCGGCTTGCCGAGGCTGACCACCAGGATGTCGGTGCCCGCCGCGCGGATATCGGCGGCCAGGGCGTCGGAGCCCGATTCGATGTCGGCCGGGTCGGGCGCCCACATGCCCGAGACCACCAGCGCGGGATAGCGCGCCCGCAGGCGCCGCGCCAACAGCCGATGGGTCTGGGCGCTGCCGCCGAAGAAGCCGACCCGCTGACCCGTCGACTCGGCCAACGCCAACACGGCGGGCAGCAAGTCCGCGCCGGTCACGCGCGGCCACGGCTTTGCGGTCAGCAGTTGCCCCCGCCACGCGATGGGCATGCCGTCGGCCAGCAACAGCCATTCCAGCCGGCTCGCGGGCGTCGCGCCAAGCGAGCGGAAGTGGTGGAGGTGATCCAGGTTCACCGAGCCCACCGCCAGCCCGCCCGCCCGCGAGCGCAGGCGGGCCGAGATGATGGACAGCACCTGGTCGGTGTCGCAGCGTTCTACGACGCTCCCGCTGACGACCATGCGCACCGGGGCTGCTGAGGATTCGTGGCCCATGGCAAACCTATCCCAGGCGCTCTCGGGCCGGGCGGTACGAGGTCATGACGCCTCGCTCTCGGCCGCCGCCGTCTCATCCATAAGAGGCCAGCTGGCGTCCTTCTCCGACATGACGGTGACCGGCAGCGGCCACTTGATGGCGAATTCGGTTTCGTCCCAGCGGAATCCCTCTTCGCTTTCCGGCACATAGGGTCCGCTGACCTGATACATGACCTCGGTGTCGTCGGTCAGCGTCTGGAAGCCGTGCAAGACGTAGGGCGGCAGGAACAGCGCGCGACGGTTCTCCGCGGTCAACTCGACCATCACGTGCTTGCCGTAGGTCTGCGATTCGGGCCGGATGTCGACGGCGACGTCGGCGATCGCGCCGCGCACGCAACGCACCAGTTTCGCCTCGGCGTGCGGCGGCGCCTGCCGGTGCAGGCCGCGCACCGTCCCCCGGGTGTAGTTGAAGCACAGGTTGGTTTGTGCCACTTCGGAAATGAGCCCGTAGGTCAGGAATTCGTCGGCGCAGAAGGATCGAGAGAAGAAGCCGCGATGGTCGCGATGGGGTTCGATGTCGATGATCGTCACCCCGGCGACAGCCGTGGGCGTGTACTTCACTGCGTCTCCTTCCAGAACAGTCGCTGGTCGACCTGCCCCGTCTTGAGCAGGTATTCGATCTGCTTCAGGCGGGTGTGCCCGCGGCCGTGGAATGTCTCGGGATCCATTGCGATGGTTTGGAACACGCGATGCAGTTGCGCCGCCCCGGCCGCGACGTCCCACTCGGCGCGGAAGTCGGGGAAGACCGCACGGATCTTGCCGAACGCCACCCGGTAGCTGCGGTTGTCCGCGTTGGGCGGGCCGAACGTGAGTTCGCAGCCGGGGAACTCGGCGCTGACTGTTTCCGCGATTTCGCGCACCGTGCGGTTGTTTTCGTCGCTGCCGACGTTGACCACGAGTTTGTGCACGGTCTGCCGGTCGGCGCGCAGCGCGCACCGGATGGCCTGAGCGATGTCGAGGGCGTGCACCAGCGGCCGCCACGGGGTGCCGTCGCTGGTCATCGCGATGCGATGTTCGGTCCAGGCGTAACCCGCCAGGTTGTTCAGCACGATGTCGAAGCGCATGCGGGGCGAGGCGCCGAATGCCGTTGCGTTGCGCAGGAATGCCGGCGAGAAGTCGTCGTCGGCCATCGCGGTGAGGTCCCGCTCGACCAGGGCCTTGCACTTGGCGTACGGGGTCAGCGGGTTGATGGGGCTGGTCTCGTCGACCGTGCCGTCAGCGATCCCGTACACACTGCACGACGACATGTAGACGAATCGGCCGACACCGGCGCGCTTGGCGCACTCCGCCAAATGCACGCTGCCGCGGTGGTTTACCTCGTACGTGACGTCGCCGATCAGGTCTCCGATCGGATCGTTGCTCAGCTCCGCCATGTGCACGATCGCGTCGAACCCGCGCAGGTCCGCGACGGTCACGTCGCGAATGTCCTTGATGAGGGTCAGCGGCGTCACCGGGTGGGCACTGTCGGCGAGCGGCCCCGGGCACAGCCAACCGGCCCGGTAGTAGCCGGTGTCCAAACCGACGACGTCGTGACCGTCCTGGAGGAGCAGCGGCGCCAGAAGGCAACCGAGATAGCCCTCCGTGCCGGTGATCAGCACTCGCATGGTGTCATCCCTCCCGTCGAAAGATCAGTTGTCGAACTGAGCGTCGAAGGGGCTGATGACCGCCTTCTCGCCCACAAAGGCTTCGGCGTAGCGCGCCCGGCACTGGACGCCCCTTACCCGCATCAGGCCGAGGAACGCCTCGTCGTCGAACCAGTCGCGGCCCGATTGCGACGGGTACGACTGCGCGAGGAGCTGCGCCTTCTGGTGGGCTATCTCCGTCGGGATGCCCACGTAGAGAGTGGGATTGGGCAAGTCGGACTCCCATTTGAGAATCTCGTAGCCCAGCACCAGCTGCGCGCGGAACTCGGTCGGGATGAGCTCGGCGACCAAGCGATGGTCCTGGTGGTAGTCGTGGCGGTGCGGACCGATCACCAGATCGGGCTGGCATTCGCGGCGGAACTGGGCCAGCTGGCGCTTCACCGCTTCCCAGTGGCCTGGCAGCTGACCGTCGGGCAGGTCGGCCACCGTCAACCGCACCTCCGAGCGCGGGAACAGCGTCGCGAAGGCGTTCTTTTCCTCTATCTCGCGTTCGGTGCCGGCGCCGGTGAGCACCAGGGCGTGCACGACGACACCCGGATTGTGGCGGGCGATCTGCAACAGCGTCGCGCCCGCACCGATGACGATGTCGTCACAGTGCGCGCCGATGACGGCAATCGAGTCGATTGCGCCCGTGTTCAGCTGGATCATGCCGAACGTCTCGCAGGAGTCTGCTCCCACACCATCCAGGGGCGGTTTCCGGTGTTGTAGTCGGCGTCGAGTTCGGCGCGTTCCTTGAACGTGTCGGCCGGTTTCCAGAAGCCGTCGTGCTGGTAGCCGAGGAGCCGGCCGGTCCCGGCGAGCGCCATGCAGGCATCGCCGACGAGGTCGCCGTTCTCCGGAATGAGGTCGAAGACCTCCTGGGTCAATACGAAGTAGCCCCCGTTCACCCAGATCGGGAACTTGGCGATCGGAGCGATCTCCTTGATGTCACCGCCGGCGGTGACGTCGACGCAGTGGAAGGACGACTGGGGCGGCACGATCAACATGGACGCGGCCGCGCCGCTGGTCTTGAGCCGGTCGATCATGGTGTCGAGCGGCGCGTCGGTCAGCACGTCGGCGTAGTTGGCCAGGAAGTATTCGTCGTTCCCGAGGTACTTGCGCACCCGCCGCAGCCGCTCGCCGATCGGCGACTCCAGCCCGGTGTCGACGAAGGTGATGCTCCAGTCGGACATGTCGGAATCGAGCAGCTCGATCTGACCGGCGCGCATGACGAAGTCGTTGGACTCCATCTCGCGGTAGTTGAGGAAGAAGTCCTTGACCATGGCCTGCCCGTAGCCCAGGCACAGGATGAACTCCTTGTGCCCGAAGTGGGCGTAGTAGCGCATCACATGCCACAGCAGCGGTCGGGGCCCGACCATCTGCAGCGGCTTGGGAACCTGGTCGCCCTCGGCGGTCCGCATGCGCATGCCGTAACCGCCACAGAAGAGCACGACTTTCATGACGCCCATCCCTTCGATGAATCGAGACCGAATTCCCGCCTGATGGCCAAAACCGATACTTTTGGTATTTCGCGATTTGGGCCGGTCATACGATCGCCGCCCCGTAGCCGCCGGACGGCGGCTGTGCCATGACCGTCGGTATCTGCCCGTACCGCGGACCGGGCGCCTGGCGCCCCGCGGCGCCGCTCGGCAGGCCGCCCAGCATGCTCGGCGGCACGGCGCCGATGCCGTTGGGAACGCCGGCGTTGGGCAATATCGCGCCGGCGCTGGTCAGCTGCGCGGTCGGGATCACGCTGGTCCAGCTGGCGGGCACCGAGAGCGGGCCGAGCGCGGCGGCCTGACCCAGGCCGCCCACCACGCCCGCACCTGCGGCTTCCGCCGCGCCGGCGGCCTCGGCCGCCGCCTGCCCGGCGACGTCGGCCGCGCCGGCGGCCGCGCTGCTCGCCGCCGTCGTCGCCAGGCCCTGCAGGGTCTGGGCCATGCCAAGCACGCTGGACAGGCCGTACAGCGGGGTCGCGGCAACCATCAGATAGCCCGGCAGCAGGGCCGGCAGGTTGCTTTCGAGGTTGCTCATGAAGCTCGACATCGACAGGCCGCCGGTCCCGGAGGTGAGCCCGCCCACCAGCGTCCCCCAGGGCGTTTCCGCGCCAGCGCTCGCCGCGGCGGGTGTCGCCAGGCTCTGCAACATCGAGGACACCGTGGACATCAGGCCGGCCAGTGAGACCTGCTGGGTGCCCGCCCCGGCCGCGGCCTGGGAGACCGCGGTGGCCTGGCCCGCCGCGGCGGCCGGGTCGGCGACCTCCGGCGCAGGTGTGAACGTTGTGAGCTCCGCGGCCAGCGCCGAATTGGCGGCGTATTCGTACATCGCCACGGCGTCTTGAGCCCACATCTCGGCGTATTGGGCCTCGTTGGCCGCGATTGCCGGCAGGTTCTGACCGAAGAAGTTGGTGGCGATCAACGACGCGAGTTGAACCCGGTTGGCGATGACCGCCTGCGGAGGCACGGTTGCGGCCCAGGCCGCGTCATATATTTCCGCTGCAAGCCTGGCCTGACCGGCGGCTTCCGCGGACCGTGCGGCGGCGCCGGCCGTCCACGCGACGTACGGTCCGAACGCAGATGCCATGCTCAGCGACGCGGGGCCCAGCCACCGCCCGACCGTCAAGCCCGAAATGATCGATCGATACGCGGCCGCGGCGGAATGCAGTTCGGTGGCCAGGTTGTCCCAGGCCACCGCGGCCGCCGTCAGCGACCCCGCGCCGGGGCCGGCGTACATCCTCGCGGAGTTGATCTCCGGCGGAAGAGCGCCAAAGTCGATCATTTCGAGTGGTCCCCGCCCGTCGATGCGCCGCCGGCCGCGTTGGCGCCGGCAGCGACGGACGCCCGCGACGTGACGAACGACACACGTCGTCCGAGGTCGGCGCGGGTCGCCCCGCGCAGCGGTCGGCGCGGCGATCGAACAGCACCGCACGCCCGCGGTCCGCAAAAGGGGCGCTGACCAGGCGAAGAAACTGAGAGCCACATAGAAAGCGATTATACATACTTTTGGTTCGGCATACACCATGTTGTCTTACCAACAGTATTTGTGACTTTGTTAACGCGACCCGCTGCGTTGAATGCCGTGGAACGACCCCTGACTGCTAACCTCAAAGACGGCCCATATGCCGCCCGAGGCACACCGCCGAGTGCTGGCCCTGAGAACGAGGTGTGTGCCCTGCTCGAGGAAGGCATCGTGAACGTGGAAGCGATCGATTCGGGCCATGGCACTGGCCCCGGAATGATCACCCGCCTTGCTCATGCACCGGCGTGGTCGACCCGAACCGGACAGTTGAGTTCTCGGTTCCGATGACCGCCCATTCGACCGACGGACGCGCGGACGCGACGCGGCGACAGATTTTGCGGGCCGCTTCGCATCAGTTCGCTCGCCGGGCCTATCACGACGTCGGCCTGGACGACATCCTCGCGGAAGCGGAGCTGACCAAGGGGGCGATGTATTTCCACTTCCGTTCCAAGCACGCGCTGGCCGTGGCGATCATCGAGAAGCAGACGGCCGCCGGGGCCGTCGCGGTGGAGGAGCTCCTCACTCGTGGGCTTTCGGGCCTGGAGACCCTGATCGACTTTTCGTATCTGATCGCCTCCGGCGATATCCGAACCGACGGGGTCAGGGCGGGGCTGAACCTGCTCGAGTCGGTCGGCCGGTCGGAAGGGCTGCAGAAGAAGCTGTTGGAGGAGTGGGCCAAGGCGCTCGCGGGGGTCGTCGAGCAGGCCATCGCGGAGGGCGACGTCGGCCAGCATTGTGACCCGCAGGACGTGGGACGCCTGGTGGTGTCCCTGCACATGGGGCTGCGCCAAACCAGCAACCTGGAGGAACCGGAGCGGTTCTTGCACGACCTGGAGAAGTGCTGGCTCCTGATGTTGACCGGAATCCTGCAACCGGAGCGCATCGACTACTTCCGCCAATTCCTCAGGCGCCGCGCGGCACTGGCCATCAACTCCACCTCGGCGGGCACGGATTCCGGATAACGCCATGGGCAGGTCGCGCGATCGGGCCCGCGGGTGGGCGGCTGTTACGCTTACCGCTCCGGCCGGAAGGTTGGTGAAGTTGTCGAGATCCGCGTCTGGGGACATCGACGGAACTCCGGAGGTGTAGACGCGATGGCGCGCCAGGTTCGATCGGAAGCCACTCGGCGGAAGATCCTCGACGCCGCGATAGACGTTTTCGGCGAGGTCGGGTACGCCGCGGCCGGCTGGAACACGATCATCGAGCGGACCGGCATGACCAAGGGGGCCCTCTACCACCACTTCGACTCGAAGGAATCGCTGGCTTCGGCGATCATCGAAGAAGGTTCCGAGACGATACTCGTCGCGTTCCGCAACGTGTGTGGGTCGTCGTCGCCCGCGCTCGAGAACATGATCCACGGCACCTTCACCATCGCCAACGTGCTCAGCTCCGACAAGACCGCCCGCGCCGCCGAGCAGTTGACGGCCGCTCTGACCGGATTCAACGAAGCGGCCATGCGGTTCTGCGCCAACATGGTTGAGCTGATGGCGGCCCAGGCCCAGCGGGCGGCCGCCGAAGGCGACGTCCGGGAGGATCTCGACCCGGTGGTGATCAGCGAGTCGATCGTCGGCGCCATGTTCGGAACGCGTTTGCTGTACAACGCGATGGCCGCCAAGGGCGTGTCGGGGCGCGATGCGGGTCCGGCCGTCGACGCGGGTCTGGCTCCCCACACGAATCAATTCTGGGAACTCATGCTCGCGGGCATCGTCACCGAGGCGTCGCTACCTTACTTCCGCGAATTCCTTTCCCGGGAGGCGCTGCGCCACGGACCGCCGGCCGGACCGGCGCAGGGCCAGGGTGCCGCGGTCCCCGACGCCGGCTAGGCGATTACGACCGCGGTCCTGGGCGCACGTTTCGTACTACGGGTATCTCATTAGGCCGTGCGGATTCCTAAAGGTTTAAAGATCGGCGCCTAGCGTTCCTCGACCCACAATTGCTCGGTGAGGTCCTGGAACGCCGCGAGCGCGAACTGGTCGTCCGCGCGCAGGAGCGCCGACTTGCTCATCAAAGCCCGAACCACCGAACCGTCCTTATGGGCCAATTCGACGACCATGTTCGCGAGTGCATGCACGACCGAAAGCAGGGAGTCCGACTCCGGAGCCTCGTGGAAGATCTCGTGAAACCGCAGGGAGAGAACCTCTTCGGGGTCGAAGCCCACCATCTCCGCGAAGGCGGTGTTGGTGAACAAGATGCTGCCGTCGTTCCCGATGGCGAGCACCGGAATCGGAATTCTCTCCAGGACGACCAACGCGGGCAACTCCTTCAAGGTAGTCATCGGCGATTGGTTTTGTTGCCGGTTCCGTCGTCGCTCCACGTGCTGATTATGGCCTATCGCCTCACGCAGTTCCGACGCTTTTCCCCATGGCGCGCAAGATTCCTGCGAATGGGTTTGTGCGGCCCCGAAAAACGAAACTTTCCCGGGTGTGTCGCGCCGACCCGACCGCGCCCGGAGCCGTCCCCGGTTGCGTCGCCGGATGCTCCGTACCGTTGGTCTGCTTCGGCTCACTCCGCCTGATAACGCGGGAACACACCCGTCGGCGGCGGCAGGGCGGTGCTGGGGGCCAGCCGCGCGCCGACCGCGTCGAAAGCCCGCCGGTCCGCGCCCTGGCCGAGCAGGTCCAACAGCTTGCCGGCCGACTCGGGCATGACGGGCTGGACGAGCAGCGCCGCGATGCGGACGGCCTCGCACGTGACATAGAGGACGGTGCGGAACCGCACCTGATCCGCCTCGGACTCGCTCTTGCGCAGCACCCACGGCTCCTGGGCCGAAAAGTATTTGTTGGCCTCCCCGAGCATCAGCCAGATCGCCTCGAGGGCCAAGTGCATCGCCTGCCCGTCGAAATTGGCCCGCACCCGCTCGAGCAGGCCGTCGGCCGTCGCCAGCAGCTCGGTGTCCGCCGCGGTGAACTCGGCCGGCTCGGGCACCACCCCGTCCAGGTTCTTGGCCACCATCGACAGCGAGCGTTGGGCGAGGTTGCCGAGCTCGTTGGCCAGGTCGGCGTTGATCCTGGTGACGATGGCCTCGTCGCTGAAGCTGCCGTCCTGGCCGAACGGCACCTCCCGCAGCAGGAAGTAGCGCACCTGATCGAGGCCGAAGGTGTCGACCAGCGAAACCGGGTCGACGATGTTGCCCACGGACTTGCTCATCTTCTCGCCGCGGTTGAGCAGAAACCCGTGCGCGAAAACCCTGCGGGGCAACTCGATGCCGGCCGACATCAAGAACGCCGGCCAGTAGACGGTGTGGAACCTGATGATGTCCTTGCCGATCATGTGCAGATCGGCGGGCCAATAGTGCCGGAACAATTCCGAGCTGGTGTCGGGGAAGCCGACGCCGGTCAGGTAGTTGGTCAGGGCGTCCACCCAGACGTACATGACGTGGTCGGGGTGGTCGGGGACCTTCACCCCCCAGTCGAACGACGTCCGCGAGATGGACAGGTCGCGCAGGCCGCCGGAGACGAAGCTGACCACTTCGTTGCGCCGCACCTCGGGCGCGATGAAGTCGGGGTTCGCCTCGTAGTGCGCCAGCAGCTTGTCGGCATACGCCGACAGCCGGAAGAAGTAGGTGCGCTCCTCGGTCCAGGTCACCGGGGTGCCGGTCTCGACCGCGACCCTGGTCCCGTCCACGACTTCGGTCTCCGACTCGACGAAGAATCGCTCGTCGCGCACCGAATACCAGCCCGAGTAGGTGTCCAGGTAGATGTCGCCCGCCGCGGCCATCCGCCGCCAGATCTCCTTCGACGCCTCGTGGTGGTCGGCGTCGGTGGTGCGGATGAACCGGTCGAAGGAGATGTTCAGCCGCTCCTGCAGGCGCTGGAAGACATCCGAGTTGCGCCGGGCCAGCTCGGCCGTGGGCAGGCCCTCGGCCGCGGCGGCCTGGGCGACCTTGAGCCCGTGCTCGTCGGTTCCGGTCAGGAAGCGCACGTCGTACCCGTCCAGCCGCTTGAACCGCGCGATGGCGTCGGTGGCGATGTACTCGTACGCGTGCCCCAAATGCGGCGCGGCGTTCGGGTACGTGATCGCAGTGGTGATGTAGTAGGGCCTCATCGAGACTCACCCTATTGTGTGGCGGTGAGTTCCAACCGCTCTGGTGAACGACAAGCGCCGCCCGCACCCGAGCCGCTGGCGCCGCTGATCGACGCACACACCCACCTCGACGCGTGCGGCGCGAGCGACGCGGCGGGGGTGCGGGCCATCATGGACCGCGCCGCGGCGGTCGGGGTGCAAGCGGCGGTCAGCATCGCCGACGACCTCGAGTCGGCGCGCTGGGTGACGCGCGCCGCCGACTGGGATCCGCGCGTCTACGCCGCCGTGGCGCTGCACCCGACCCGCGCGAACGCCCTGGACGACGCGGCCCGGGCCGAGATCGAGCGGCTTGCCGCCCACCCCCGGGTGGTGGCGGTCGGGGAGACCGGGATGGACCTGTATTGGCCGGGCCGGCTGGAGGGCTGCGCGGAGCCGTCCGCGCAGCGGGAGGCGTTCGCCTGGCATATCGACCTGGCCAAGCGGTGCGGGAAACCGCTGATGATCCACAACCGGGAGGCCGACGTCGAGGTGCTCGACGTGCTGGCCGCCGAGGGCGCCCCCGACGCGGTGATCTTTCATTGCTTTTCATCGGACAGCGCGATGGCCCGCCGCTGCGTGGATAGCGGGTGGTTGCTGAGCCTGTCCGGGACGGTCAGTTTCCGCAATGCGCGCGCACTGCGGGAGGCCGTCGCGCTGATCCCGCCGGAGCAGCTATTGGTGGAAACCGATGCGCCTTTTCTGACCCCGCACCCCTATCGGGGCGCAGCGAATGAGCCCTATTGCCTTCCTTATACTGTGCGGGCGATCGCTGAACTGCTGGATCGCCGTCCCGAAGACTTGGCGCAGGTCACGACCAGCAATGCCCGCCGGGTTTACGGGCTGGCTGCCGGGTAGCCGCGCGGGCCGGTGATTTTCCCAACAGAGACGCGTCGGAGTTGCTGAACATTGGCCGGTTCGTTACCGTCTTGTGATCGAACGGTGGGGCCCTTGGGCCCCGCTGTCGTTTGTAGTCATTTTCTTGCTGAGTGGTTCGTAACTGGTTGCTGAGGCGGAGTAACGCGCGTTGACTGTATTGACAAAACTTCATCACAATTCATCACCAATGTTGCGGCTCATTGTCGCGGGCCTGCTGTTAGTACTGGGCTTCGCCGGCGGGCTCGCGGTTTCCGCGTCCAAGACGGTGACCCTGACGGTTGACGGAATCGCGATGCGGGTGTCGACGATGAAGTCGCGGGTGATCGACATCGTCCAGGAGAACGGCTTCAGGGTCGACGAGCGCGACGACCTCTACCCGGCCGCCGACGTGGAGGTGCGCGACGCCGCCAACATCGTGTTGCGGCGCAGCCGGCCGCTGCAGATCTCGTTGGACGGCCACGACTCCAAGCAGGTGTGGACGACCGCGTCGACCGTGGACGAGGCGTTGGCCCAACTCGCGATGACCGACACCGCCCCGGCCGCCGCCTCCCGCGGCAGTCGCGTTCCGCTGGCCGGGATGGCGCTGCCGGTCGTGAGCGCCAAGACGGTCCAGATCAACGACGGCGGCGCCGTGCGCACCGTCCACCTCGCCGCGGCCAACGTCGCCGGGCTATTGAACGCCGCCGGCGCGCCGCTGCTGGAAAGCGATCAGGTGACGCCCGGGGCGGCGGCCCCGATCGTGGACGGGATGCAGATCCAGGTGACGCGTAACCGGATCCAGCGGGTCACCGAGCGGGTCCCGCTGCAGCCGCCCGCGCGCCGGATCGAGGACCCGGACATGAACGTCAGCCGCCAGGTCGTGGAGGACGCGGGCAGCCCGGGCACGCAGGACGTGACGTTCGCGGTGGCCACGGTCAACGGCGTCGAGACCGGCAGGCTGCCCATCGCCAACACCGTGATCACCCCGGCCCGTGAGGCCGTGGTGCGCGTGGGCACCAAGCCCGGCACCGACGTGCCGCCGGTGAGCAACGGGTCGATCTGGGACGCCATCGCCGGCTGCGAGGCCGGCGGCAACTGGGCGATCAACACCGGAAACGGGTACTACGGCGGTGTGCAGTTCGACCAAGGGACCTGGGAGCGCAACGGCGGGTTGCGCTTCGCGCCCCGCGCCGACCTCGCCACCCGCGAGGAACAGATCGCCATCGCCGAGGTGACCCGGCAGCGCCAGGGCTGGGGCGCCTGGCCCGTGTGCAGCGGAAGAGCTGGTGCAAGCTGACCATCCGGCTACTCGGGCGCACCGAGATCAGGCGGCTGGCCAAAGAACTGGAGTTTCGGCCACGAAAGGCTTTGGGGCAGAACTTCGTCCACGACGCCAACACCGTGCGACGCGTGGTCACAACCTCCGGTGTCGGCCGGTCCGACCACGTCCTGGAGGTCGGTCCCGGCCTCGGTTCGCTCACGCTGGCGCTGCTTGACCGCGGCGCCACCGTCACCGCCGTCGAGATCGACCCCGCGCTGGCCGGCCGGCTGCCCCAGACCATCGCCGAACACTCGCACAGCGAGATACACCGGCTGTCGGTGCTGAACCGCGACGTGCTGACGCTGCGCCGGGACGAGGTGCCGGGCGGGCCTGACGAACCCACCGCCGTCGTCGCCAACCTGCCCTACAACGTCGCGGTCCCGGCGCTGTTGCACCTGCTCGCCGAATTTCCGTCCATTCGGTCCGTGACGGTGATGGTGCAGGCCGAGGTCGCCGAACGGCTGGCGGCCGAGCCGGGCGGCAAGGACTACGGCGTGCCCAGCGTGAAGGTCCGCTTCTTTGGGCGGGTGCGCCGCTGCGGCATGGTGTCGCCGACCGTCTTCTGGCCGATCCCGCGGGTCTATTCGGGGCTGGTTCGCATCGACCGGTACGCGACGTCGCCGTGGCCGACCGACGACGCCTTCCGGCGGCGGGTGTTCGAACTCGTCGACATCGCTTTCGCCCAGCGGCGCAAGACATCCCGCAATGCGTTCGCCGAGTGGGCCGGCTCGGGCAACGAGTCGGCGAATCGGCTGCTCGCGGCCAGCATCGATCCGGCCCGCCGCGGCGAGACGCTGTCCATCGACGACTTCGTGCGGCTGTTGCGCCGCTCCGGCGATCCGGACGACACGCTGCCGAGCGTTTCGGGGCACGCCTCGGCGAGCTGACCGGAGCGCCGTGGCGTGTGGTTCGCCCGGCGCGGCGTTAGTCTGCTGCGGTGGTCAACAATGTCTGACGGCAACACCGCCGCGCAGTGGGTGCCCACCGGGTCGGTCACCGTACGGGTGCCGGGAAAAGTGAACCTGTACCTGGCGGTGGGGGACCGCCGCAAGGACGGTTATCACGAGCTGACGACGGTCTTCCAGGCCGTCTCGCTGCTGGACGAGGTGACGGTCCGCAACGCCGACGTGCTGTCGCTCGAGGTCGTCGGCGAGGGCGCCGACAAGCTGCCCACCGACGAGCGCAACCTGGCGTGGCAGGCGGCCGAGCTGATGGCCGAACACGTCGGCCGAGCGCCCGACGTCTCGATCATGATCGACAAGTCCATTCCGGTCGCGGGAGGTATGGCGGGAGGCAGCGCCGACGCGGCCGCGGTGCTGGTCGCGATCAACTCGCTGTGGGAACTCAACGTGCCGCGCCGCGACCTGCGCATCCTCGCCGCGAAGCTCGGCAGCGACGTGCCGTTCGCGCTGCACGGCGGCACGGCGCTGGGAACCGGCCGCGGCGAGGAGCTGGCCACCGTGCTGTCCCGCAACAGCTTCCACTGGGTGCTGGCGTTCGCCGACGGCGAGCTGCTCACCCCGGCGGTGTTCAAGGAGCTGGACCGGCTCAGGAAGGCCGGAAAACCGCCGCGGCTCGCCGAACCCGGGCCGGTGCTGGCGGCCCTGGCCGCGGGCGACCCCGAGCAACTGGCGCCGCTGCTCGGCAACGAGATGCAAGCAGCCGCGGTGAGCATGAACCCCGCCCTGCGAAAGGCGCTGCGCGCCGGCGTCGAGGCCGGCGCCCTGGCCGGCATCGTGTCCGGCTCCGGCCCGACGTGTGCCTTCCTGTGCACGTCGGCGGCCTCGGCGGTGGACGTCGGGACCCAGCTGTCCGGGGCGGGGGTGTGTCGCACCGTTCGGGTCGCCACCGGCCCGGTGCCCGGCGCCCGCGTGGTGCCCGCCCCCACTGAAGTGTGAATTCGCACTCAAGGCGCGCCACAGTTTGGCAGTTACTTAAGAGGAGTTTAAGATAACTGGCGGTGACGAGCAGCGGTAAGCAAGACCACTCGATTCCTTCGCCCACCGGAATTACCGGTGGGCTCGTTGACTCATCACGTGTCCGAGACCTAACCGCTGCGCAATCGTGCTCGCGTGGCTGCTACAAACTGGCACCCAGCAGGCGGAACATGAGATTCCGGGCCTTGGGGCAACTGCCGGAACCGAGGAGGTTTTTGTGAGCAGGTTTACCGACAAGATGTTCCGCAATGCCCGCACCGTGACGACGGGCATGGTCACCGGTGAACCCCACGAACCCGTCCGGCACACCTGGGGCGAGGTCCACGAGCGCGCCCGCCGCATCGCGGGCGGCCTGGCCGCCGCGGGCATCGGCCTCGGCGACGCCGTCGGCGTCCTCGCCGGCTTCCCGGTGGAGATCGCGCCCACTGCGCAGGGACTGTGGATGCGCGGCGCCAGCCTGACCATGCTGCACCAGCCGACACCGCGCACCGACCTGGTCGTGTGGGCCGAGGACACCATGACCGTCATCGGCATGATCGAGGCCAAGGCCGTCATCGTGTCTGAGCCCTTCCTGGTGGCCATCCCCGTGCTGGAGGAGAAGGGCGTCAAGGTCCTCACCGTCGCCGACCTGCTCGCATCGGAGCCGATCGATCCCGTCGAGGTGGGCGAGGACGACCTGGCGCTCATGCAGCTGACGTCCGGGTCCACCGGTTCCCCGAAGGCCGTCCAGATCACCCACCGCAACATCTACTCGAACGCCGAGGCCATGTTCATCGGCGCCCAGTACGACGTCGAGAAGGACGTCATGGTCAGCTGGCTGCCCTGCTTCCACGACATGGGCATGGTCGGCTTCCTGACCATCCCGATGTACTTCGGCGCGGAGCTGGTCAAGGTCACGCCGATGGACTTCCTGCGCGACACGCTGCTGTGGGCCAAGCTCATCGACAAATACAAGGGCACCATGACCGCGGCGCCCAACTTCGCCTACGCGCTGCTGGCCAAGCGGCTGCGCCGCAACGCCAAGCCCGGCGACTTCGACCTGTCGACCCTGCGCTTCGCGCTGTCCGGCGCCGAGCCAGTCGAGCCCGCCGACGTCGAGGACCTGCTCGACGCGGGCAAGCCGTTCGGGTTGCGGCCCTCGGCGATCCTGCCGGCCTACGGCATGGCCGAGACGACGCTGGCGGTGTCGTTCTCCGAGTGCAACGCCGGGCTCGTCGTCGACGAGGTCGACGCCGACCTGCTGGCCGCGTTGCGCCGCGCCGTCCCGGCCACCAAGGGCAACACGCGGCGGCTGGCGACGCTGGGCCCGCTGCTGAAGGACCTCGAGGCCCGCATCATCGACGAGAGCGGCAACGTGATGCCCGCGCGCGGCGTGGGGGTCATCGAGCTGCGCGGCGAGTCGCTGACGCCCGGCTACCTCACGATGGGCGGCTTCATCCCGGCGCAGGACGAGCACGGCTGGTACGACACGGGCGACCTCGGCTACCTGACCGAGGAGGGCCACGTCGTGGTGTGCGGCCGCGTCAAGGACGTCATCATCATGGCGGGCCGCAACATCTACCCGACCGACATCGAGCGGGCCGCCTGCCGCGTCGAGGGGGTCCGGCCCGGCTGCGCCGTCGCGGTGCGCCTCGACGCCGGCCACTCCCGCGAGACGTTCGCCGTCGCGGTCGAATCCAACGCCTGGCAGGACCCGGCCGAGGTGCGCCGCATCGAGCACCAGGTCGCCCACGAAGTGGTGGCCGAGGTCGACGTGCGTCCGCGCAACGTCGTGGTGCTGGGCCCCGGCACCATCCCGAAGACGCCGTCGGGCAAGCTGCGCCGGTCCAATTCGGTCACGCTGGTCAGCTAGGTTTCGCCCTTCGCCCTTCGCCCTTCGCCCTTCGCCCTTCGCCGCGAGCGTGCGCAGATTGCCGCCGTTTGCGGCGTGTCGCCGTACAGACACGCACGCTCGCGGGTGGCCGCGCGTCATGCCAGCGGGGAAAGCCCCGATCGCACCAAGTCCAGGCAGGTGGCGGAGATGGCCGCCAAGTCGTCGACGCAACCGTTGCGCCCCCACGCCTCCACCCCGATCACCATGGCCGCGGCCAGCGTGGCGCCCGCGACGTTGGCGACCAGCTCGATGTTCTCCACGTCGGGATAGCGCTGCTTGACGAAGTCGGTGATGACCGCGGCGAACGACGATTGCACCACCCGCAGGTGGCCGGCGATCTGCTCGCCGGTGATCAGCTCGGCGCGGGCGAGCGCCGCCTGCCGAACCAGCTCTATGTCGTGCGGGTAGCTGGCCATGCTGGCCGCCACGGCGTCGAACACCGACTCGGATTGCGGGCGTTGCGTAAGCGCCTCGGCCAGCCACTCCACGTGCGTGTCGTAGTCCTGGAACAGCACGGCTTCCTTGGTGGGGAAGTGCCGGAAGAAGGTGCGCTCGGTGACGCCGGCCTCCTGTGCCAGCTGCTGCACCGTCACGTTGCCGAAGCCCTCGCTCGCGAACCTCTTCAACGCCACCTGCCGCAGCGCCTCATGGGTCCTGCTGCGGCGCAGCTTGTGCAGGTTGGTCGGCTCGCCCATACCTCGCATCCCATCACATCCGGATCCTGACGGCGCCGACGTCTTCCAATTGAGTCAGTACTGACATATATTGGGTCCGCCCGCCGTGGGTGTGTCGCCAGGTGGCCTCGAAGACCATTCCGAAGAAGGAGCATCAGCGATGACGGATTACGACGCGATCGTGGTCGGCGCCGGCCATAACGGGCTGACCGCGGCGGCGGTCCTGCAGCGCGCCGGCCTGCGCACCCTGTGCCTGGAGGCCAACACTTACAGCGGGGGAATGGCGGCCACGGTCGAGTTGATCGATGGATTCCGTTACGAGATCGCGGGTTCGGTGCAGTTTCCCACCGCCCCCGCAATCACCAAGGAGCTCGGGCTGGACACGCTGCCCACCGTCGATGCCGAAGTCCAGTCGGTCAACCTCGGCGACAACGGCGAAGAACCCATGATCTTCTACCGCGATCCGATGCAGCTGATGACCCACCTCGCCGAGAAGCTCGGCACGGAGGCCGTCACGGGGATGGCGGAGATGATCGGCTGGAGCCAGGGCCCGGCGAAAGCGCTCGGCCGCTTCGAGGTGCGTACGCCGCCCAAGACGATCGACGAGATGTACGCCTGCGCCGCAAACGAATCCGAGCGCAGGGCCATCCACGAAGTGCTGTTCGGGTCGGCGATGGATGCCATCGACCGCTTCCTGCCCGACAGGGACAAGCACGCGGTGTTGCGCGGAATGCTCGCCTTCCTCGCCATCAACTCCACCTACCGCGGTCCTTACACCCCGGGCAGCGCAACATGTTTGGCGTTCGCGCTCGCCGTTCCGAACGACGGTGCGGCGATGATGACGAAGCTCGAGGGCGGGATCGGCTCGCTCGGCCAGCACCTGCACGATCTGTTCGTCTCGCACGGCGGCGAGATCAGATACCGCGCCAAGGTGGAAAAGATTCTCGTCGACAACGATCGGACGACGGGGGTGCGCCTGAAGGACGGTTCCGAGATCAGCGCGCCGGTCGTCGTGTCCAACCTGTCGCCCGACCTGACCCTGATCGACATGGTCGGGGCCGAGCACCTGCCGGCCGACCTCGTCACCCGGCTCAGCGGTCGCGACCACCGCGCGCCCTTCGTCCAGATCCACTTCGCGCTCGACGGCCTGCCGGAATTCGCTCCGCCGTACGACTTCCTCAACGAACCCGGCATGCAGTCGTCCATCGGCATATTCGGCGCGCCAGAAGAGCAACAACGCCAGTGGGAGGAGTGCAAGCGGGGCATCATTCCCGACAACCCGTCGATGGGCATGCAGATACCGTCGGTGCACGACCCCAGCATGGCGCCACCGGGGAAGCATGCGGCGAGCGCGTTCGCCTATGCGTTCCCCGTCGAAACGCCCCGCGAAATGCACGGCCACCTCAAGAACGTGATGGCGGAGAAGGTCATCGACAAGATCACCCGCTTCGCACCCAACTTCCGCGACATCCAGATCCGGCATATCACGTTCGCCCCATACCACATGCAGACGATGTTCGCGGCGCCCGCCGGCGACTTCTGCCACGGCATGCTGCATCCGGACCTGATGGGGCCCAACCGGCCCGGGCCGAAGGGCTTCATCGACATGCCGATTCCGATCGAGGGGCTGTACCTGGGCGGCGCGGGATGCCATGGGGGCCCGGGCATTACATTCACCCCCGGCTACAACGCCGCGCACCAGGCGCTCGAGGACATCTCGCGATGACCTACGTGATCGCCGAGCCCTGCGTCGACCTCAAGGACAAGGCCTGCATCGAGGAATGCCCCGTCGACTGTATCTACGAGGGTGCCCGGATGCTGTACATCCAGCCCGACGAATGCGTCGATTGCGGTGCCTGTGAGCCGGTCTGCCCCGTCGAGGCCATCTACTACGAGGACGACGTGCCCGACGAGTGGAGCGGCTACACGCAGATCAACGCAGACTTCTTCGAGCGGCTGGGCTCGCCGGGCGGCGCGACCAAAGTCGGTGTGTGCGAACATGATCCGCAGGCGATCAAGGGGCTCGAGCCGAGTAGAGGACAGTGTCAGTGACACGACCCCTCGACGGCGCGGTGGCCCTCGTCACCGGTGCGAGCCAGGGAATCGGCCAGGGCATCGCGATCGAGCTCGGCAACCAGGGCGCCACCGTCTGGCTCACCGCCCGCAACGGCGCCGGCCTTCAACAGACCGCCGATCAGATCCGGGCGCTCGGCGGCGCCGCGGTGGCCCGGCCCTGCGATCACGCCGACGATGCCGCGGTGGAGGCCGTGTTCGACGAATTGCGGCGCGGTCCGGGGCGGCTGGACATGGTGGTCAACGTCGCGTCGCCGGACTTCACATCGATGGTGGCCCAACCGTTTTGGACGCTGCCCTTCCAGGCGATCACCGACAGCCTCGTCGTCGGGCCGCGCGCGAACTTCGTGACCTCGGCGCTCGCCGCGCCGATGATGATCGAGCAGGGCGGCGGGCTGATCGTCAACATCTCCTCCCACGGCTGCGAGGACTACCTCCTTTCCACGCCCTACGGGGCGGCGAAGGCTGCAATCGAGAAGATCACCCACGACACCGCCCTCGAACTGCGCGAGCACAATGTCGCCGTGGTCGGGCTGTGGCCGGGACTGGTGCTCACCGAACGCATCCTCGCCTTCGCGACCGAGGCCCCGTCGGGATCGCGCCAGCTGTTCGGGCTCGACCTAGACATCTGCGAGTCCCCGCGGTTCCCGGGGCGCGCGGTCGTCGCGCTGTTCACCGATCCCGACCGGATGGCCCGCACCGGCCGATCGTTCTTCGCGTCCCGCCTTGCCCGCGAGTACGGCTTCACCGACGTCGACGGACATCTGCCGCCCGAGGTGCGGCTGCTGGTCGACTACCTGGGCGACGGCAACGTGCCGGAGTACTGGCAGATGGTGGAGCGGTTCGGCCGCGGCTTCGCCGAACCTTCACCGGCAGAACCGGTCTGACGACGCAGCACGTGTCCGCCTACCAGGCGTGGACGCGGTTCTGCGCGGGCTCGAGCCCGAGCTCGATGAGCGCCTCGGTGGCGTCGGCGGCCTGCTCGCAAATGGTGGGCACCTCGGCGCGCTCGGCCGCGGTGAAGTTCTCCAGCACGAAGGCCGCGGGATCCTTGCGTCCGGGCGGACGCCCGATCCCGATGCGCACCCGCTGAAAGTCCTTGGTGCCCAGCGCCGCAACGACCGAGCGCAGCCCGTTGTGACCACCTTCGCCGCCGCCGATTTTGAGCCGGATACGACCGAACTCCAGGTCGAGGTCGTCGTGGATGACGATCATGTCGGCCGGGGCCACCGAGTAGAACTTCGCCAGCGGCCCGACCTGGCGGCCCGACTCGTTCATGAAGCAGCGCGGCTTGGCCACCAGCACCGAGTGCCCGGCCAACCGGCCGCTGACAACTTCGGCGCCGGAACGCTTGTGCGCCTTGAACTTCGAACCCAGCCGCGCGGCGAGCAGGTCGGCGACCATGAACCCGAGGTTGTGCCGGGTGCGCGCGTAGTTGTCTCCGGGGTTGCCCAGGCCGACCACCAATAGCGGTTCGGCCACGTCGCGGGCCGCCTACTCGGACTCGTCGGCGGAGGCCTCGGCCTCGCCGCCCTCTTCGGCCGCGGGAGCCGCCTCGCCCTCGGCAGCCTCGCCGGCGCCCTCTTCCGCGAGGTCGGCGGCCGTCGGGGCGTTCACCACGTTGACCACCAGCATGTCCGGGTCGGACACGAGGCTGACGCCGCTGGGCAGCGTGATCTGCCCGGCGGTGAACTGGGTGCCCGGAGGCGCGTCCTCGACGGACACGGTCAACTGCTCGGGAATCGACATGGCCTCGGCCTCGATCTCGATCGTGTTGGCCTCCTGGGTGACCAGGGTGTCGGGGCCCGCCTCGCCCTCGATGACGACGTTGACCTCCACGTGGACCTTCTCGCCGCGGCGCACAACCACCAGGTCGGCATGCTGAATGGTGCGGCGGATCGGGTGGATGTCGAGCGCCTTGGTCAGCGCCAGCTGCTCCTTGCCGGCGATGTCGAGGGTCAGCACCGCGTTGGTGCCGGAGTGCCGCAGCACCGCGGCGTAGTCGTGCCCGGGCAGTTCCAGGTGCTGCGGGGCGGCCCCGTGACCGTAGAGGACGGCGGGAATCTTGCCCTCGCGGCGGGCCCGGCGGGACGCGCCCTTGCCGGTCTCGGCTCGCACTGCCACCTTGAGTTGGTTGACTGCGGACTTGGCCATTGTGTCGCTCCTATGTGCTCTGGGTCGGAAGCACGGCAAAGGTCGCGACTTTGAAGTCGGTCTCCGTCGATAACGGTGCTGGCTTGCCAGCCACCCTCGCCGTGACGCCCGGCCAGGTTAGCGCATTTGGGTCTGGGAGCGGAAATTGTGCGGAATCGGCGAGTGTGTACGCAGGGCTTTGCGTGGTGCGCCAGGGTTGAGAATCCGCCGAAATCGCGCCCTCAGCACACACTGAAAGCCCTAGCTCACACTCAATGCCCTAAAGCGGGAATTTGGTGCCCGTGAGCTGCTCGGACAGCTCCCACAGCCGGGCGGCCGCGGTCGCGTCCTGCGCGCGCCGGCTGCGGGCGACCGGCTGCGTTCGGCCGATCCAGCCGAATCGGGGGCCGATGAATGTGTCGCCCGGCAGGTCCTGCGATGCGGCGTACAGCGTTTGCCGGGCGCCGAAATCGGCGTCGGTGGCCACCACCCGGGTGGCGGCCGACATCAGCGCGTCGCCCACCTTGCGGCCGGACGCGCCCTGCAGGTTGGTGTGCGAGTAGCCGGGATGGACCGCCAGCGCGCGCAGCGGCGAACCGGCCGAGTCGAGGCGTCGCTGCAGCTCGCTGGTGAACAGCAAGTTGGCGAGTTTCGACTGGCTGTAGGCCAGCCAGGGCGAGTAGCGGCGGTTCTTCCAGTTCAGGTCGTCGAAGTCGATGCGCCCCGGCCAATGCGCCATCGACGACACCGTGACGACGCGGTCGGTCAGCTTGGGCAGCAGCAGGTTGGTCAGCGCGAAATGACCGAGGTGGTTGGTGCCGATCTGGCTCTCGAACCCATCGGCGGTCACGGCGTAGGGGGCGGCCATGATGCCGGCGTTGTTGATCAGCACGTCGGCCCCCTCCACCCCGTCGGCAAACCGGCGCACCGACGACAGGTCCTGCAGGTCGAGGGGGCGCACCTCGACGGAGCCGGTTTGGGAGCCGGTGATCTGCTTCGCGGCGGCCTCGCCCTTGCCCGTGTTGCGCACGGCCATGACGATCCTGGCGCCCTTGCCGGCCAGCTCGCGGGCTGTCACCGCGCCCAGCCCGCTATTGGCGCCGGTGATGATCACGGTGCGCCCGGCGAACGACGGCAGGTCTGCGGCGGTCCAGTTCGTCATGGCTGATGAGCTTAGTGAAAGGCCGCCGTGCCTAACCCCGCGAGCAGACACAGAATCGCACCCGTGGGTTCCGCGCAATGCGATTCTGTGTCTGCTCGCTGCCCGAACTACTTGGCGGCGACGACGAACCCGTGGATGATCCCCTCGATGTCGGTCGCCTCGGCGGCCGCCTGGTTGGCCAGCGTGGTGATGGTCAACTGAACCAGGTATCGCTGGTTCGCGGGCGGCGACCCGGTGGGGATGACGATGCGATTCCAGCTGTGCAGCCGCTGGCCGTCGACGTCGTAGCTGCCCTGGATCATCGACGAGGGAAAGCCGTTGTAGTTGTCGGTGGAGGCGTCCAGCTGCTTGAAGTTCTCGAACAGCCGGGCGTCGTCGTTGCCGTGCTTGATGACTTGCGCCGGGTCGAAGTTCCCGTGCAATTTGAAGACCACCAGCCGCGCGGTCGGATACTTGCCGCCGCGCGAGATCATCAGGGTCTCCTTGGCGATGTTCGGGTTGTTCGCCTGCGACCAGCCGGTCGGCGTCGGTATCGAAACGTTCAGATCGGGCAACGATCCCGGCGCCACCTGTTGGCCGGTGACGCCGATGTCCTGCAGGTACTGCGACAGCGGAACGGGCTTATCCGTCGGCGTGGCGGCGGCGCTGGTCGTCGAACTCCGCGTCAGGATCGACTGGTAGTCAGGGGCTTTCGGTGGCGAACATGCCGCCACGGGCATGCTCAGCGCGACCGCCACGACACCGGCGGTAATCGCCGCAGGCCTTATTGCCCGCCTCCTTCTCACGCCGTTCCGGCGCGCATCGCCGCCGGGCAACCTCACAGAATCTCGCGCACGGCGTCGATCGGCCGCGCCAGCCGGGTGCCCTTCGGCGTGACCACGAACGGCCGTTCGATCAGGATCGGGTGTTCGGCCATGGCGTCGAGCAACTCGTCGTCGGACGCGTCGGCGAGACCGAGTTCGGCATAGAGCGGTTCCCGCTTGCGCACCGCGGTGCGCACTTCGATGCCGGCATCGCGGATCATGCGCGCCAGCTCGGCGCGTGACGGCGGAGTCTTCAGGTACTGGACGATCGTGGGATCAATCCCGTTGTCACGCAACAGATCCAGCGTCTTGCGGGAGGTGCTGCACTTCGGGTTGTGGTAGATGACGGTGTCGGCCATCTAGGCGTCACCGTCGAAAAGGCCGGTGACGGAGCCGTTTTCGAAGACCGCGCGGATGGTGCTGGCCAGCAGCGGCGCGATGGACAACACCGTGAGCTGCGGGAAACGCTTCTCCTCGCCGATCGGCAGCGTGTTGGTGACGATGACCTCCCGCGCGCCGCACGCCGCCAGCCGCTCGGCGGCCGGGTCGGAGAGCACGCCGTGGGTCGCCGCGATCACCACGTCGCTGGCGCCGTCTTCGCGCAGCAGGTTCACCGCGCCGGCGATGGTGCCGCCGGTGTCGATCATGTCGTCGATCAGGACGCAGGTGCGGCCTTCGACTTCGCCGACGACGCGGTTGGAGACCACCTGGTTGGGCACCCGCGGGTCGCGGGTCTTGTGGATGAAGGACAGCGGAACCCCGCCCAGCGCGTCGGCCCATTTCTCGGCGATGCGCACCCGGCCGGAGTCGGGGGAGACCACGACCATGTTGCCGTCCGGGTAATTGTCCTTGATGTAACCGGTCAGCAGGTTCTGCGCGCGCATGTGGTCGACGGGCCCGTCGAAGAAACCCTGGATCTGGTCGGTGTGCAGGTCGACGGTCACGATCCGGTCGGCGCCGGCGGTCTTGAGCAGGTCGGCGACCAGCCGCGCGGAGATGGGTTCGCGCCCGCGGTGCTTCTTGTCCTGCCGCGCGTAGGGGTAGAAGGGCATGACCGCTGTGATCCGCTTGGCGCTGCCCCGCTTGAGCGCGTCGATCATGATCAGCTGTTCCATCAGCCAGTTGTTGACCGGCGCGGGGTTGGATTGCAGGACGAAGGCGTCGCAGCCGCGCACCGACTCGTGGAACCGAACGAAGATCTCGCCGTTGGCGAATTCCCGCGCCGTCTGGGCGGTGACGTGGACGTCGAGTTCCTTGGCGACCTGTTCGGCCAGCTCGGGATGCGCGCGGCCCGAGAAAAGCATCAAATTTTTGCGATTATCGGTCCAGTCGTGGCTCAACGCACTGCCCTGCCTCGGGATCGAAATGGAAGCCCCATCGTACGTAGCGAATCGTACGGAAATGTGGCCGGGTTGCCAGGGACCAAACTCACGGTGTCTATTCGGGCCCTGAATTCTCGGGATTTTCTTCGGCGGCCTTCGCGGCCGCCTCGGCCGCCGCGCTGCCCGGCCGCTTGCGCTGCACCCAGCCCTCGATGTTGCGTTGCGGTCCCGCGGACACCGCCAGCGCCCCCGGCGGGACGTCGTCGCGCACCACCGTCCCGGCCCCCGTGTAGGCCCCGTCGCCGACGGTCACCGGGGCCACGAACATGGTGTCCGACCCGGTGCGCACGTGCGATCCGATCGTGGTGCGCCGCTTGGTTTCGCCGTCGTAGTTGACGAACACGCTGGACGCGCCGATGTTGCTGTGCTCGCCGATGTCGGCGTCGCCGACGTAGGTCAGGTGCGGGACCTTGGTGCCCGTGCCGATGACGGAGTTCTTGGCCTCGACGAACGCGCCGAGCTTGCCGTCGGCCCCCAGCACCGTCCCCGGTCGCAGGTAGGTGAACGGGCCGACGGTGGCGCCGTCCCCGATCGACGAGGACGAGCCGTGCGTGCGCACCACCGACGCGCCGTCGCCGACGCTGACGTCGGTCAGGGTGGTGTCGGGGCCGACCACGCAGTGGCCGCCCACCCGGGTGCGGCCCAGCAGCTGGGTGCCGGGGTGGATGACGGTGTCGCGACCGATCGTCACGTCGACGTCGATCCAGGTGCTGCCCGGATCGACGACGGTCACGCCGGACATCTGGTGGGCGGCGACGATCCGGCGGTTGAGCTCGGCGCCGAGCTCGGCCAGCTGGACGCGGTTGTTGACTCCGGCCACCAGCGCGCTGTCGGCGACGTGCTGGGCGCGCACGGCCCGGCCGTCGCCGCGCAGGATCGCGACGGCGTCGGTCAGATACAGCTCCCGCTGGGCGTTGTTCGAGCTCAGCCGGCTCAGCGCCGACCGCAGCGCCGCGACGTCGAAGGCGTAGACGCCGGCGTTGACCTCGCGGATCTGGCGCTGCGAGGGCGTCGCGTCGGTGTGCTCGACGATCGCCATCACCTCGTTGTCCTGCGTGCGCAGGATGCGGCCGTAGCCGACCGGGTCGTCGAGCGTCGTGGTGAGCACCGTGACGGCGGCCGACTCGGCGGTGTGGGCGGCGATCAGGCCGGCCACGGTGTCGGAGTCGAGCAGCGGGGTGTCCCCCGAGGTGACGACGACGATGCCGGCGTAGTCGTCGGGCAGGGCGGACAGCCCGCACAGGACGGCGTGGCCGGTGCCCAGCGGCCGTTCCTGCAACGCCACGTCGATCGAGCGGCCCAGCGTCTCGGCAAGCTCGCCGACCAGCGGCGCGACGCGCTCGTGGTCGTGGCCCAGGACCACGACCAGGTGCTGCGGCGCGACCTTGGCGATCGCGTGCAGGGAATGCGACAGCATGCTGCGGCCGGCGATCGTGTGCAGCACCTTCGGCGTGTCGGACCGCATCCGGGTGCCCGGTCCGGCCGCGAGGACCAGGACCGCGGTGTCACCACGAAACGACATGAACTCTCCTATTGGACCCTTCGCGCGGGCGTGCGTGTTGGTACGCCGACACGCCCTCAAGCGTTGCATTTCCTGCACGCTCGCCGCAAAGAGCCACGCTGCTCCGTCGCCAGGACTCGAACCTGAACTCTCAGAACCAAAATCTGATGTGCTGCCGATTACACCACGACGGACTGCAAGCCCCATAGGCCCGCGCCACCAAGAGACTTTAGACGGTGCGCGGTTCGGCGGTGCGGTTGTGCCGACCCGATACGCTGACTGACGTGGCCGTTCTCGATAAAGAGCCCGACAAGGAAGCCCGGCCGGCGCGCGCCCGCATGACGGGCAGCGATCGCCGCCAGCAGCTCATCGGCATCGCCCGCTCCCTGTTCGCCGAGCGCGGTTACGAGGGCACCTCGATCGAGGAGATCGCGCTGCGCGCCAACGTGTCCAAGCCCGTCGTCTACGAGCACTTCGGTGGCAAGGAGGGGCTGTACGCCGTCGTCGTCGACCGCGAGATGTCGGCGCTGCTGGACATGATCACGTCGTCGCTGACCAACAACCGGTCCCGGGTGCGGGTGGAGCGGGTCGCCCTGGCGCTGCTCACCTACGTCGAGGAGCGCACCGACGGCTTCCGGATCATGATCCGCGACTCGCCGGCCGCGATCAGCTCGGGCACCTACTCCAGCCTGCTCAACGACGCGGTCAGCCAGGTCAGCTCGATCCTGGCCGGCGACTTCGCGCGCCGGGGGCTGGACGCGGACCTGGCGCCGCTGTATGCCCAGGCGCTGGTGGGCTCGGTGTCGATGACGGCGCAGTGGTGGCTCGACACCCGCGAGCCGAAAAAAGAAGTGGTCGCGGCGCACCTGGTCAACCTGATGTGGAACGGCCTGACCCACCTGGAAGCGGACCCCAAGCTGCAGGACGAGTAACGCTTCCTAGGGCCGCACCCCGTCGAGGAAGTTGTTCAAGGCATGTTTGCCGATCTCGCGGATGCCCAAGGGCCGCGGAAGCAGTCGGGTGACGACGAACATCATGCGCCGGTTCGGCGCCCCCACCTGCATGCTGGGCCGCTTGCCGAGATACAGCACCGCCTCCTCGACGTTTTCTTCGGGCGTGTTGATGAGGCTGCCCCTGGCCCGCGCGACCTCGAGCGCCTCGGCGGCCCCCGGGGAACTGGTGAGTCCGGCCATGCAGGCCAGCACGTGCACGTTGTCGGGTTTCAGTTCGTACCAGAGCCCTTCGGCGAGAATGATGTTGTATGCCCTCGTCGCGCCGTAGTGCGTGTAGTACGGGCTGCCGATCAGCCCCGTACCGCTGCTCATCAGCACAATGCCGCCACGACGGCGCGCCTTCATCAGCGCCCCGAAGTGATACGTCAGCCCAAATGGGCTGCAGCAGTTGATGTTTATCCTACGCCGCTCGAAATCGAGGTCATCGGCCCAGAATCCCCCCACTGTCGCCAGCGCGGCGTTGGACACCAGCAGCCCGATTTCCCGATCGCCGACGGCCGCGACGATGTTCTCCACGGCATCGGTCGCCCCCAGGTCCTGGGAGACGACCAGCACCTCGACGCCGAACCTGGACACCAGTTCCTGGCGCTTCTTTTCGAGCTTGTCAGGGTCGCGCGCGACGATCGCGACCGACAAGCCCTGGGAGGCAGCGTAATCCGCCCAGGCGCCGCCGATGCCCTCGCTGGCGCCGGACACGAGTGCCCACGGTCCGTACTGGCCCGCGAAGTTCTTCGGTGGGCGCCGGGCCAGTGGGCTGTGCGATCGCCATTGCTGGGCCACAACGGATTTCAGGGCCAGGGCCGATTGTGTTGTGTTCATCGCTACCTTCCCGGTGTCGGTTCGCTCAGGGTGGGGATGGCCTTGAGGCGATCGATCAGGGTCGCAAGGACGTCGTCGGGTACGTCGGCGACCGGCAGGCTCAGGCCGCTGCACACGCCGGAGTACCAGCGCTCGAGCACGTCGGGGATTTCGTCGTAGGTGCCTTGCGGCACAACGCGATCCAACACCTCGTCGGTCAGGTGCTTGGGCAGGTCGGTCCATTCGTTGCGGCGCGCCATGCCGCTGAGCGCCTCGCCGATGTCCTCGAAGCCGAAGTGTTCGAGCTGTCGCCGGTAGGCGGGGGTGCTGTAGAGAAAGGCCAGCTCCGAGCGGCGGTGTTCCCGCAACCGGGCCAGCTCGTCGTTGGTGGCCGCCATCAGCGGTTGCGGGTTGGCCACCACCGCGAGCGGCGTCCGGGGACGCCGGCCCTTGGCGGCGCCCTCGGCGAGGTACGGCAGCGTCTGCGTCGCGAGGATCGACGGGTGTGAGCTGGTGGGGTGGCAGACGAAGCCGTCGGACATTTCACCGGCCAGCAGGCACATCTTCTTGTTGACCCCGCCGGTCCAGATCTGCGGGGCCGGGCAGCCGATCGGGCCGGGGTTGAAATATGGCTGGAGGCGGTCGAATCGGTAGAACCGCCCGCTGTAGTCGAGGGGCTCGCCGGTCTGGAAGGAGTGGAATATCGCGAGCACCGACTCGATGTACTCCCGCATCCGCAGCGACGGCTGCGACCACGGGACCGAGAACCGTCCGACGATGTTCCCGCGGACCTGGGAGGCCAGGCCGAGCTGGAAGCGGCCGTCGGAGTACCCGGCGAGATCCCACGCCGCATAGGCCGTGATCATGGGGCTGCGCGGCAACGCGAGGGCCATGCTGGTCCGCACGGTCAGCCGCTCCGTATAGGCCAATGCCATTGCCGCGACGGCGAATACGTCGTGGATGGTCTCGGACACGTGGACGACCCCGAAGCCGATGCGCTCCATGCGCGCGGCCCACGGACCGATCTCGCCCAGGCCCAGCTGGGCCGGTGCGGAGGCGACGACCTCCATGGGCCGCCCGGCTGTCATCGGCTCAGCCCCCGGACGATCAGCGTGGTGTTGTGCTCGAGCCAGGCATCGTCCAGGGTGCGTTCGGTGGCCATCGACATCATGACCGTGCCGCCGATCATGTCCATCAGCAGCCGCGCGTCGATGCCGTCGACCGCCGCCCCCTTGGCGGCGGCGTGGTCGAGGTAGCGCTGCAGGCGTTCGTAGGTGCCGCCCTGCAGCCGGTCCAGCAGCCGCGCCGACAATCCCGGTTCGGAGGGCAGTTCGGCCGTCAGGCCCGACACCGCGCTGTGCACCGCCGGCCGGCTGAACAGGTGGATCGATCCTTCGAGCAGGCTGCGCACGACCGTCCGCAGATCGCCCGTCAGCGGCAACTCCGCGCGTGGCGTCGGGGGAAACACCGCGGCGAAGACGAGCTCGATCTTGGTCGGGAAACGCCGGTATACCGCCGGTGGCGTGGCGCCGGCGCGCGCAGCCACCAACGGAATACTCAGCCGGGCATAGCCGATCTCTTCGAGCAGCTCGTTGGTGGCCTGCAGCACGGCATCGTCGATGCGCGCGTCGCGCGGCCGCCCCTGCGACTTGGACTCGCGGCCATTGCGCTCCAACGGTGTTGATTTCATTACGATCAGATCGTAATGTTTTGCAAGGTCGAGCACAACGGTCCGCCTGACCGCCCGGAGGCGACCGCGAAAGGCCGCCAACACATTTCAGCTGCGCGCTCAACGGTGAGGAACGCTAGCAATGGCCATCGAGACGCCACCCAGACCGCTGCCGTTCCGCATCCTCAACGGCGCCTATCGCGCCGCCCGCCGCGTCGGCGCCCATCCCGTGCCGCTGCGCAAGTACGCGCTCATGGACCGGGCCAGCCGGCGCGCGGGCGGCCTGACCGACTTCGGTGATCCCCGCTTCGAAGCGGGATTGGACCGGCTCATCGACTCGATCAATTCCGAGGACAAGCTCAACGGCTTCGGCCGAATCCTGGCCGCGACGCACATCACCAACCTGCTGCGCCAGCGCTTGCTGGTCGTGGAGCACATCCGCCGGAATCCGTCGATCCGCGACGAGGTCATCGCCAAACCGGTATTCCTCGTCGGCGCACCCCGCACCGGCACCACGATCACCCATCACCTGCTCAGTCAGGACGACCGGTTCCGCTTCCCGCTCACCTGGGAATGCGACGAGCTGCACCCGCCGCTGGATCCGGCCACCATGCGCACCGACCCGCGAATCGCGCGCAGCGAGAAGCAGATCCGGCGAACCCTGTCGCTGGCTCCCGATCTCGACGCCGCGCACCCGCTCGGCGCGTGGGAGGCCCAGGAATGCGCGCTGCTGCACGCCTACGCCTTTCACAGCGAGACGTTCCTCGTCATGTTCAACTGCCAGGGCTACGACCGGTGGTTGGCCGATCAGGACCGCACCTGGGTCTACCAGGAGGAGAAGCTGCTCCTGCAGTACATGCAAAGCGGGGGACTGCGCCCGCGGGAGAGCTGGCTGCTGAAGACCCCACCGCACATGGCCAACATCGACAAGATCCTCGACGTCTTTCCCGACGCGCGCTTCGTCACCACCTACCGCGAGCCCACCGAGGTCATCGCCTCCAGCTGCAAGCTGTCCGGCACCGTCTTCGCGATGGTGCAGGACGGGTTGGATTGGCAGGCCTGGCACGATCACGGCCGCTACATGCGCTGGCGCACCGGGGGGATGCTCGCCCGCAACGTCGAACTGCGGCGTCAATTCGTCGACCGCTCAGAGCAATTCATCGACTTTCCGATGGAGCGCATGGTTCGCGACCCGATGGCCTGCGTCAAAGCGATCTACGACCACTTCGGCATCGAGCTGACCCCCGAGGTGCACCGCAAGATGGGCCGGTTCATGGACAAGCGGGGCGCGTCCACCCGCAAGCCCAACATCTACCGCGCCGAGGATTACGGGCTCGACATCGCGGCGCTCTGGCCGGAACTGCAGTACTACCGCGACTTCTACGGAATCGAGGACAAGCGATGACCGATCAGTCAAGTGATGCGCTGCGGGCGGCGTGGCGACGGTTCGGCGAGCTGCACGACGAGCTGCTCGGCGTCGCGCTGGCGCAGGGCGACCTCGACGAAGCTTCTGCCAGTACACTTCTCGGGCGTTTGATCGGCCATATTCAGTACATGGGCCTGCAATTGCGCAGCGACCCGGCCCGCCCCACGCTGATCAACGCCCAGTACGCGCCGTGGAACTGGGGCCACTCCAACCCCGACACCCTGTACCTGTCGGCGCGCATCGACGACGCGCACGACTACCGCGTTTACGGAACGCTGGGCTCGGTCGCACAGACCACCTTCGGCGTCTACGCCGGCAAGGACGACCAAGCCCAAGCGGTCAAGACCCAGTCCGAAGACCTCGAAATCGCGGCGGACGGCTCCTTCGAGGTCTACTTCACCCGGCAAAAAACGGGCGATGCCAACTGGTTTCAGCTTCCACCGGGGGCCGAGTCGTTCTGCTGCTACCAAACCTACGGCGACTGGCAGCACCAATCCAAGGGCACCATCCGCATCGAGTGCCTCAATCCGGAGGCGCCCGCGCGACCACCATCGGTGGCGCAGGCCGTCGCGGCGTTCGACGAGCACCTCGCCGCGTCGCGGGACCTGTTCACCATGTGGGTCAACGACATTCCCGCGCGCGTCTTCGGGGCCCTCCCGAAGAATTTCGCCATCCCACCGATGCAGCCGCCGTCGGCCATGGCCGGCGCGTGGTTCGTCCCCATCTCGTGGGAACTGAACGAGGGCCAGGCCTTGGTGATCGACTACCAAATCCCCCCCGGCAGCCCGTATGTCGGCATCTGCCTGACGAATCGGTGGAGCGAGATGATCGACATCGCCACCCGCCAGACGAGTCTGAATCTCGGCCAGTCGCACGCCGACGGAGACCGGGTGCGGGTGTTGCTGGCCACCGAGGATGTCGGCGTGGACAACTGGCTCGACGCGCGCGGGTATCGAAGCGGGGTCGTCACCTGGCGTGCCACCGCGGCCGAGCAGCCCGCCGCGCCGACCGCCACGGTGATCGACGTCGACCGCGTCGACGACTACTTCGACCCGTCGCGGCGCGTCACCGGCGAGCAGCGGGCGGCGGCGCTGTTGGCGCGGCAACGCCACTTCGCCGAGCGGGACACGCCATAGGGTTTAACCGCAGTCGCGCGCCAGCAGATCGGCGACCGTCTCGCGGCGGACCAGGGCGCGGGCCCGGCCCTCGTTGACCGCCACCAGCGGCGGGCGGCCGACCAGGTTGTAGTTCGACGCCATGCTGTGGTGGTAGGCGCCGGTGCAGGCCACGGCCAGCAGGTCGCCGGGGTGCAGGTCGGCCGGCAGCTCGATGTCCCGGGCGATCTCGTCGCCCGCCTCGCAGTGCCGCCCGGCCACCGTGACGCGCAGCCTGGCGCCCAGCGGGTGCCGGTTGGCCAGCGTGACGGTGTATTGCGCGCCGTACAGCGACACCCGCGGGTTGTCGCTCATCCCGCCGTCGACGGCGACGAAGGTGCGCCCGCCCGGTTGCGTCTTCACCGAGCACACCCGGTAGAGCGTCACCCCGGCCCGGCCGCTGATGGCGCGACCGGGCTCCACCACGATCCTCGGCCGCGGGAAGTGCTCGGCGGCGCAGGCCTCGTCCAGCGCATCCTCGATGACCCGGGAAAGCTCGTCGAGGTCGAGCTCCCGGTCGCCCGGGACGTAGGGGATCGCGTGGCCGCCGCCGATGTTCAGCTCGGTGAGCACGACCCCGTGCTGCGCGCGGATGTCCGCCATCGCCGCGATCATCCGGCGAATCGCCTCGCCGTAGAGGGCGGGGTCGGTGACCTGCGATCCGATGTGGCAGTGCAGGCCGACCAGGTCGAGGATGGGATGCGCCAGCACCCGCTTCGCGGCGTCCGCGGCGTGGTCACCGGCGAGGGTGAACCCGAATTTCTGGTCGCTGATGCCGGTGGTGACGGCGCGGTGTCCGTGAATGTCGATGTCGGGGGTCACCCGGATGAGCACCGGCTGGCGCCGGCGGGCGAGGCCGGCGAGGTACGCGATCTCGATGCACGAATCGACCACGATGCGCCCGACGCCGACGCGCACGGCCTCGCGCAGTTCGGCCGGCGATTTCGCGTTGCCGTGCATGACGATCCGTGCCGGGTCCACGCCGCCGGCCAGGGCGGTGGCCAGCTCGCCGGCCGAGCAGACGTCGACACCGAGCCCCTCCTCGCGCGCCCACCGCGCCACCGCGGTGGTCAGCAGCGACTTCCCCGCGTAGACGACGCTCACGTCGTGCAGCGCCTTACGGTAGCGGCGGGCGCGCAGTCGGAAGTCGGCCTCGTCGATCACGTAGGCCGGGGTGCCGAACTCGTCGGCGATGTCAACGAGCGGTACGCCGCCGACGCACAGCCGGCCCTCCTCGTCGGAGTGTGTGTTGACGGGCCAGATCGTCGAGTCGAACCGTCGGGGGGCCGCCTTTCCAAGGGACGGCAGGATGTCCAGCAATGTCATGACTTCAACGTGCGCCCGGCCGGTGGCCGGTGCCGCTTTTCTTACGATCCCTTGACGCCGCCGGGGCCAATATTGACGTCTTTAGGCGCCCCTAGAATGGATTCATCATGACCGGACCGGGGCCTGCTCGCCCAGAAACCCCGATCGCGGGGCTCGTGGACCTGGCGCTGACGGCGCCCACGTTCCAGCAGCTGATCGACAGCGCGGCCGCCCGCCCGGCCGAGTTGAGCCTGGTCGGACCCGCCAGCGCCCGCCTGTTCGTCGCCACCGCCCTGGCGCGGCTGGGGCCGCTGCTCGTCGTCACCGCGACCGGGCGCGAGGCCGACGACCTGACCGCCGAACTGCGCGGCGTGCTCGGCAACGCGGTGGCCGTCTTCCCGTCGTGGGAAACGCTGCCGCACGAACGGCTCTCGCCCGCCGTCGACACGGTCGGCGCCCGAATGATGGTGCTGCGCCGGCTGTCTCACCCCGACGACGCACGGCTGGGACCGCCTCTGCAGGTGGTGGTGACGGCGGTGCGCTCGGTGCTGCAGCCGATGACGCCACGGCTGGGCGCCGTGGAGCCGGTCACCCTCAGTGTCGGCCAGGAAATAGCCTTCGAGGACGTCATCGCCCGGCTGGTCGAGCTGGCCTACACCCGGGTGGACATGGTCGGTAGGCGCGGCGAGTTCGCCGTGCGCGGCGGGATCCTCGACGTCTTCCCGCCGACCGCCGAACACCCGGTGCGTGTCGAGTTCTGGGGCGACGAGGTCAGCGAGATGCGGATGTTCGCCGTCGCCGACCAGCGCTCGATCCCCGAGATCGAGGTCGACACGGTCGTCGCGGTGGCCTGTCGCGAGCTGCTGCTCACCGACGCCGTGCGGGAGCGGGCCGCCGCGCTCGCCGCCCGGCACTCCGGCGCCGAGCCCGCGATCACCGGCAGCGTCACCGACATGCTGGCCAAGCTGGGTGAGGGCATCACCGTCGACGGCATGGAGGCGCTGCTGCCGGTGCTGCGTCCCGGCGAACACGTGCTGCTGACCGACCAACTGGCCGAGGGCACGCCGGTGCTGGTGTGTGACCCGGAGAAGGTGCGCACCCGGGCCGCCGACCTGATCAAGACGGGCAGCGAATTCCTCGAGGCGTCGTGGTCGGTGGCGGCGCTCGGGACGGACGCGCCCGTCGACCTGGAGCAGTTCGGCGGGTCGGGCTTCACCGAACTGGACGACGTGCGCGCCGCGGCGGCTCGGTCGGGTCACCCCTGGTGGACGTTGAGCCAACTCTCCGACGAGTCGGCCGTGGAACTCGACGTCCGGACCGCGCCGTCGGCCCGCGGGCACCAACACGACATCGACGGCATCTTCGCGATGCTGCGCGCCCACGTCAGCACCGGCGGGCACGCCGCCGTCGTCGCGCCCGGCACCGGGACCGCCCACCGGGTGGTGGAGCGGCTTGCCGAGTCCGACACCCCCGCCGCCATGCTGGAACCGGGCGCCGCCCCCAAAGCCGGCGTGGTCGGCGTGCTCAAGGGTCCGCTGCACGACGGCCTGATAATCCCGAGTGATCCCCCCAACCTGGTGGTCATCACCGAGACGGACCTGACCGGCAACCGGGCCACGGCCACCGAGGGCAAGCGGCTGGCGGCCAAGCGGCGCAACACCGTCGACCCGCTGGCGCTGACGGCCGGGGACCTGGTGGTGCACGACCAGCACGGCATCGGGCGGTTCGTGGAGATGGTCGAGCGCACGGTCGGCGGCGCGCGGCGCGAGTACCTGGTGCTGGAGTACGCCTCGGCCAAGCGCGGGGGCGGGTCCGACAAGTTGTACGTCCCGATGGACTCGCTGGACCAGCTGTCGCGCTACGTCGGGGGGCAGGCGCCGGCGCTGAGCCGGCTCGGCGGCAGCGACTGGGCGAACACCAAGACCAAGGCGCGCCGCGCGGTGCGCGAGATCGCCGGCGAGCTGGTGGCGCTCTACGCCAAACGGCAGGCCAGCGCCGGACACGCGTTCGGGCCGGACACCCCGTGGCAGGCCGAGATGGAGGACGCGTTCGGCTTCACCGAGACGGTCGACCAGCTCACCGCGATCACCGAGGTCAAGGCCGACATGGAGAAGCCGGTGCCGATGGACCGGGTGATCTGCGGGGACGTCGGCTACGGCAAGACCGAGATCGCGGTGCGGGCGGCGTTCAAGGCGGTTCAGGACGGCAAGCAGGTCGCCGTGCTGGTCCCCACCACGCTGCTCGCCGACCAGCACCTGCAGACGTTCACCGACCGGATGGCCGACTTCCCGGTGACCGTCAAGGGGCTGTCCCGGTTCACCGACGCCGCCGAGTCCCGCGCGGTGATCGAGGGCCTGGCCGACGGGACGGTCGACATCGTGATCGGCACGCACCGGCTGCTGCAGACCGGGGTGCGCTGGAAGGACCTGGGCCTGGTCGTCGTCGACGAGGAGCAGCGGTTCGGCGTCGAGCACAAGGAGCACATCAAGTCGTTGCGGACCCACGTCGACGTGCTGACCATGAGCGCCACCCCGATCCCGCGCACGCTGGAGATGAGCCTGGCCGGGATCCGGGAGATGTCGACGATCCTGACCCCGCCCGAGGAGCGCTACCCGGTGCTGACCTACGTCGGCCCGCAGGACGACAAGCAGGTCGCAGCCGCCCTGCGACGCGAGCTGCTGCGCGACGGCCAGGCGTTCTACGTGCACAACCGGGTCAGCTCCATCGACCGGGCCGCGGCCCGGGTGCGTGAGCTGGTGCCCGAGGCGCGCGTTGTCGTCGCGCACGGGCAGATGCCCGAGGAGCGGCTGGAACGCACCGTGCAGGGCTTCTGGAACCGCGAATACGACATCCTGGTGTGCACCACGATCGTGGAGACGGGCCTGGACATCTCCAACGCCAACACGCTGATCGTCGAGCGCGCCGACACCTTCGGGCTGTCCCAACTGCACCAGCTGCGCGGCCGAGTCGGGCGCAGCCGCGAGCGCGGTTACGCCTACTTCCTCTATCCGCCGCATACGCCGCTGACCGAGACCGCCTACGACCGGTTGGCGACCATCGCGCAGAACAACGAGCTGGGTGCCGGTATGGCGGTCGCGTTGAAGGACCTCGAAATCCGCGGCGCCGGCAACGTCCTGGGCGTCGAGCAGTCCGGGCACGTCGCCGGGGTGGGGTTCGACCTGTACGTGCGGCTGGTGGGCGAGGCGGTGGAGGCGTACCGGGCCGCCGCCGACGGGCAAACGGTCACCACGCCCGAGGAGCCCAAGGACGTACGGATCGACCTGCCGGTGGACGCGCACCTGCCGCCGGATTACATCGCCAGCGATCGGCTGCGCCTGGAGGGCTACCGGCGGCTCGCCGCGGCTGCTGACGACGCCGCCGTCAGCGCCGTGGTCGAGGAGCTCGTCGACCGCTACGGCGCGCTGCCCGAGCCCGCCGAGCGGCTGGTGGCCGTCGCGCGGTTGCGGCTGCTGTGCCGCGCCGCCGGCATCACCGAGGTGTCGGCCCCGTCGGCGTCGACCGTGCGGCTGTCGCCGGTGACGCTGCTGGATTCGGCGCAGGTGCGGCTCAAGCGGATGTATCCGGCGGCGCACTACCGCGCCACGACGTCCACCGTCCAGGTCCCCATTCCCCGGGCCGGCGGTGTCGGTGCGCCCCGCCTCCGCGACGTCGAGTTGCTGCAGATGGTGGCCAACCTGGTCACCGCGCTGCAGGGAAAGCCACAGGTGGAGGTTGGTATAACGGGGTCACAGCAAGCACCGGTGTCCGGGGAGGAGCGACAGGCGAGATGATCCGCGCCGCCGACGATGCAGTGGGGGCACCCCCAGCCGCGGAGCGGCGAGGGGGACGAAGCGATGAGGAGGAGGGGCGCACTTGATCGTCGTCTTGTTCGACCCCCGCCGCCCGTCGCTGGTGCCGGTCGAGGCCATCGAGCACCTCGCCGGCGAGGTGCAGTACACCGAGGAGATGCCGGTCGCGGTGCCCTGGTCGCTGCCAGCGGCGCGGCCCGTGCACTCCGGGGATGACGCGCCGGTACTGCTGTCATCCGATCCCGACCACCCCGCCGTCGTCGCCCGGCTGGCCGCCGGGGCCCGCCTGATCTCGGCGCCGGACACGCCGCGCGGCGAGCGACTGGTCGACGCCGTCGCGATGATGGACAAGCTGCGCACCGCGGGGCCCTGGGAGAGTGAGCAAACTCACGACTCGCTGCGCAGGTTCCTGCTCGAGGAGACCTACGAGCTGCTCGACGCGGTCCGCAGCGGCAACGCCGACCTGCTGCGCGAGGAACTCGGCGACGTGTTGCTGCAGGTGCTCTTTCACGCCCGCATCGCCGAGGACGCGCCGCAGCTGCCGTTCACCATCGACGACGTCGCCGTCACCCTGATGCGCAAGCTCGGCAATCGGGTGCCGGGAGTGCTTGCGGGGCAATCGATTTCGCTTGAAGAGCAGTTGGCGCAGTGGGAGGAGCGCAAGGCCGCCGAGAAGTCACGGAATTCGGTGATGGACGACGTTCACACCGGTCAACCGGCCTTGGCGTTGGCGCAGAAGGTGATTCAACGCGCCGAGAAGGCGGGGCTGCCCGCCGACTTGATCCCGGCCGAGATCACCTCGGTCTCCGTGTCGGCCGATGTCGACGCGGAAAGCGCGCTTCGCACGGCCGTTTTGGAGTTCGTCGACACCGTCCGCGGTGTGGAGAGGTCGATCGTCGCCAGCCGCCGCGGCGACAGCGTGCCGCTCGAGCTGGATGTGGCGCCGCTGGGCGAAGTGACCGAGGAGGAGTGGCGTGCGCACTGGCCGTCCGCCTCGCTGGCCGTCGACGGCGAGCCGTTGAGCGAGGGGGTCGCCGAGCCGGAGGTGGACGACGGTGCCCGGGCGAAGGCGTCGGAGGGTGGCTCCAAGAAGCGTCGGGGCCGGAAATAGGTCGGTCCCGTGTGTCGCCCGTCACCCGGCCATAGTTGCTGGTAGCAAACGCCAAATTGGCTGACGATCGAAGCCGCATCGGGGGGCGCGGGGCCGTAATCGACGGGGTACGGCCGAATCGCGTGGGACGATGGTCGTGGTCGAGTTTGTGTAGGGAAAGTCCAGGGGAGTTACAGAGGGGCATGGTGTCGCCGAGGCGTTGGTTGCGGGCGGTCGCCGTGATCGGCGCGACCGCCATGATCCTCGCCTCCAGCTGCACCTGGCAGTTGAGCTTGTTCATCCCGGAAGGGGTGCCGCCTCCCGCGGGGGATCCGGTGCCGCCGGTGGACACTCACCTGAGCGGGCGGCCCGCGGATCAGTTGCGCCAGTGGGCCGAGCAACGGTCGGCGGCGTTGGAGATTCCCGTCGTCGCGCTGGAGGCCTACGCGTACGCCGCGCGCGTCGCCGAGGTGGAGAACCCCAAGTGCCACATCGCGTGGACCACGCTGGCCGGCATCGGGCAGGTCGAAAGCCACCACGGCACCTACCGGGGCGCGACGCTGTCGCCGAATGGTGACGTGAGCCCGCCCATTCGGGGCGTTCGCCTGGACGGCACCGGGGGCACGCTGCGCATCGTCGACAGCGAGGACGGCGCGGAGGGCGAGGCCGGGGTGGTGCGCGCCATGGGGCCGATGCAGTTCATCCCGGAGACGTGGCGGCTGTACGGGGTGGACGCGCACAACGACGGCGTCGTCAGCCCGGACAACATCGACGACGCGGCGCTCGCGGCGGCGGGTTACCTGTGTTGGCGTGGAAAAGATCTCGCCACACCGCGGGGGTGGATCACCGCGCTGCGGGCCTACAACAACTCCGGCGTCTACGCGCGGGCGGTGCGGGACTGGGCGACCGCTTATGCGGCGCATCACCCGCTGTAGCAGGATGTATCGCTGACGGCGCCAGCGACGACAAGGAGAACCCAGTGCCGATTATCGAGCAGGTCGGGGCCCGCGAGATCCTCGATTCCCGCGGCAACCCGACGGTCGAGGTCGAGATAGCTCTGATGGACGGGACGTTCGCCCGCGCGGCGGTTCCGTCCGGCGCGTCGACCGGCGAACACGAGGCCGTCGAGTTGCGTGACGGCGGTGAGCGTTACGGCGGCAAGGGCGTGCAAAAGGCCGTGCAAGCCGTGCTTGACGAGATCGGTCCCGCCGTGATCGGCCTGGCCGCCGACGACCAGCGGCTGGTCGACCAGGCTCTGGTGGACCTCGACGGCACCCCGGACAAGTCGCGGCTGGGCGGCAACGCGATCCTGGGCGTCTCGCTGGCGGTCGCCAAGGCGGCCGCCGATTCCGCCGAGTTGCCGCTGTTCCGCTACATCGGCGGCCCCAACGCGCACATTTTGCCCGTGCCGATGATGAACATCCTCAACGGCGGCGCCCACGCCGACACCGGCGTCGACATCCAGGAGTTCATGGTCGCGCCGCTGGGCGCGCCCAGCTTCGCGGAGGCACTGCGATGGGGCGCCGAGGTCTACCACTCGCTCAAGTCGGTGCTGAAGAAGGAGGGGCTCTCCACCGGGCTCGGCGACGAGGGCGGGTTCGCCCCCGACGTTGCGGGCACCACCGCGGCGCTGGACCTGATCGGCCGCGCCATCGAGTTGGCCGGCTTCAAACTCGGGACCGACGTGGCGCTGGCGCTCGACGCGGCGGCCACCGAGTTCTACGCCGACGGCACCGGCTACACCTTCGAGGGCAGCGCGCGCACCGCCGAGCAGATGGCCGAGTTCTACGCCGGCCTGCTCGGCTCCTATCCGCTGGTGTCCATCGAAGACCCGCTGTCCGAAGACGATTGGGATGGTTGGGCGGCCCTGACCGCGTCGATCGGGGACCGGGTGCAGATCGTCGGCGACGACATTTTCGTCACCAACCCCGAGCGCCTCGAAGAGGGCATCGAGAAGGGCGTGGCAAACGCGTTGCTGGTCAAGGTGAATCAGATCGGCACGCTCACCGAGACGCTCGACGCCGTCGCGCTGGCCCACCACAGCGGCTACCGCACGATGATGAGCCACCGCAGCGGCGAAACGGAGGACACCACCATCGCCGACCTGGCGGTGGCTGTCGGCAGCGGCCAGATCAAGACCGGCGCGCCCGCCCGCAGCGAGCGCGTGGCCAAATACAATCAACTGTTGCGGATCGAAGAAGCCCTCGGTGACGCGGCACGCTACGCCGGTGATCTGGCCTTCCCACGGTTCGCCCTGGAGCAGAAGTAGGTTGAAATAGCTTGACGCCCAAGCCCGATCCGAAACGTCGCTCCCCGGCATCGCGGCCGGGGAAGCCTGGTGATTCGGTTCGGCGCCGTCGAGCCGCCAAGCCCTCCGCGCCGCCGCAGAGGACGGTGCAGGAGCGTGTCGTCGAGCCCATCAAGCGCCAGGCAGCCGAGTCCGTCGAACAGCGCTCCGAGCAGCGGCTCGGGTTCACCGCTCGACGGGCGGCGGTGCTGGCCGCGGTGATCTGCGTGCTGACGCTGACCATCGCGGGCCCGGTGCGCACCTACTTCGCGCAGCGCACCGAGATGAATCAGCTGGCCGCGAGCGAAGCCGCGCTGCGCCGCCAGATCGCCGACCTCGAGCAGAAGAAGGTCAAGCTCGGCGACCCGGCTTATATTGCGGCGCAGGCCCGCGAGCGCCTCGGTTTCGTGATGCCCGGCGACATTCCGTTCCAGGTTCAGCTTCCGCCGACGGCGGCGGCGTCCCCGCAGCCCGGCGCCGACGCGGCGAAACCGGCGAACAACAACCCGTGGTACACCTCGCTGTGGCACACCATCGCCGACGCGCCCCACTTGCCGCCGGCCGCCCCGCCGCCACCGGAGGCCCCGCCGAACCCCATGGCTCCCGGTGGTTGATCGTGGCGATCTGGAAGCGGTGGCGCGCCAGCTCGGCCGCGAGCCGCGTGGGGTGCTCGAGATCGCCTACCGTTGTCCCAACGGCGAACCCGGCGTGGTGAAGACGGCGCCGAAACTGCCTGACGGCACGCCCTTTCCGACGCTGTACTACCTGACCCACCCGGTGCTGACCGCGGCGGCCAGCCGACTCGAGACGACGGGATTGATGCGCGAGATGACCGAGCGGTTGCGCCGCGATCCCGACCTGGCGGCCGCGTACCGGCGGGCCCACGAATCGTATCTGGCCGAGCGTGACGCGATCGAACCGCTGGGCACGACGTTTTCCGGCGGCGGAATGCCGGATCGGGTCAAGTGCCTGCACGTGCTGATCGCGCACTCGCTGGCCAAGGGCCCTGGCGTAAATCCCCTTGGGGACGAGGCGTTGTCGGTGCTCGCCGACGACCCGGCGATGGCGGGCGTTTTGGTGGCGGGGCAGTGGTGAGCCGGCTCGCCGGAATCGACTGCGGCACCAACTCGATCCGGTTGCTGATCGCCGACGTGAGCGACGGTCGGCTGCGCGACGTGCATCGCGAGACGCGAATCGTGCGGCTGGGGCAGGGCGTCGACGCGACGGGGGAGTTCGCCCCCGACGCGATCGCACGTACCCGCGCCGCCCTGACCGACTATGCGTCGCTGCTGAAGGCGCACGGGGTCGAGCGAGTGCGGATGGTGGCGACGTCGGCGGCGCGCGATGTCGCCAATCGCGATGTGTTCTTTGCGATGACGGCCGAGGTGCTGGGTGCGGTGTTGCCCGGTGCGGTGGCCGAGGTGATCAGCGGGGCGGAGGAGGCCTCGCTTTCCTTCCACGGTGCAGTCGGCGAATTGGACAGCGCTGCCGCCCCTTTCGTCGTCGTCGACCTGGGCGGCGGCTCCACCGAGATCGTGCTCGGCAGCGAGCGGGTGGTGGCCGCCTACTCGGCCGACATCGGATGCGTCCGGTTGACCGAGCGCTGCCTGCACTCCGACCCGCCGACGCCCGACGAGGTGGCGGCCGCGCGAGCGGTGGTGCGCGAGCGGCTCGACGCCGCGCTGGGCGTGGTGGACGTCGAAGGGGCGCGGACCTGGGTGGGGCTGGCCGGCACGATGACGACGCTGTCCGCGCTGGCACACAACATGACGGCGTATGACTCTGCCGCCATTCACCTTTCACGCGTGCCGGGCGGTGACCTGTTGGCGGTGTGCGAGCGGCTGATCGGGATGCCGCGCTCCCAGCGCGCCGCGTTGCCGCCGATGCACGAGGGCCGGGCCGATGTGATCGGCGGCGGCGCGATCGTGGTGGAGGAGTTGGCGCGCGAGCTGCGCGCCCGCGCCGGGATCGACGAGTTGATCGTCAGCGAACACGACATCCTGGACGGCATCGTGCTGTCGATCGCCGGCTAAGTCACATCCGCCCCATTAGTACCCGCGCGGAGGGGGCACCCTTTGTGCCCACCTCATAGCGACAAATGCCGCCGCAGCGTGGATCGCCGGCTGAGTCACATCCGCCCCATTAGTACCCGCGCGGAGGGGGCACCCTTTGTGCCCGCCTCATAGCGACAACTTGAGGCGTTGTCGTACCGGTATGCGACCCTGCGGCAATGAACCTTCGAGGAATCGAACTGCGCTATGTGCTCGCGATGCATCTCGCTCATAATGGGCGGGCAACCGTCGCCGAAATGCTCCATGCGCTTGAAGCGCAAGGCTTTTGCGTTCCCGGCCGGGCATCGAAAGTCATTTCGGACGCCCTGCGTTGGGAGACGGAACGGGACAGGGTGCGCCGGCTTCGGCGCGGGCTGTACGGGCCGGGCTATATCCCGCGCTCCACCGAACACCGAATGCATGTACGGGTGCTCGCGTTGCGTGCGGCGGCCAAGTGTCGCTCTGAGGCGGGCACAAAGGGTGCCGCCTCCGACCAGATGCCAGTGTGGCGTATGTGACTTAGCCAAGAATCGCTGTGACTTGGGGGCTTTCGGTGTGCGCCC
>NZ_LZKE01000003.1:0-2100 GCF_001672675.1 Mycobacterium sp. E2327 | reverse complement strand
TGCTGGCCGGTATGTGGGTTGGTGGCTGGCGTGCAGCGCTTCGGCGTCGATCATCGCCACACTTGTGCCAAGCATGTTGAAACATGAAAGGACGGAAGGGAACATGAAGAACCTCAGAATCGCGTTGTCCGCGGCCTGGTTGGCGGTGGCGGGTCTTGGCCTGGCCCCGGTGCTGGCACCTTCGGCAGGTCCGAGCCTCGCCGACTGTCCCCAGGGTTGGTACTGGGACGCCTATCGGCAGAACTGCCTGCCGCCCGGTCTACCGAAGGATCCCCCCAACGGATGCCTCACCGGCGACGGCACCCATCTCAGTGGGACCATCTGCGTCAATTGATCCCGGCGTGACCGAAGGGTCTGTGCGCGTAGGGCTTTCAGCCAAGCAACCACTATGGTGTGGCGCGACGCCTGGCTCAATGGGTGAGCCGCGGCAGCAGCCGGTGCGCGTTCGCGGTCGTCACCGCCTGCCAGCTGGCTGTGCCGGCGGGTCCGGGCATGTTCGTGAAGGCGGCCGTGTGAAGCTCCGCGATCGGCGCCGGTGTCCACGGGTAATCGCTGCCATACAGAAGGCGGTCGGTGTCGATCAGGTTCAACAACGCCGGAATTTGGCGGGGAAACGCGCTGCCGGCGGTGTCGTAGTACAGACGCCGCAGCAGCGTGATCGCGTCGCTCGAACCATCGTCGACGTGTCCGGCCAGCTTCATGAACCCGTTGACCCGGTCGGCGACCACCGGCAGCGCGCCGCCGCAGTGGGGAACGATCACCTGAAGCCGGGAGTGACGCTCGAAGGTGCCGGCGAACAACATGTCGGTGATCGTGCGTGCGGTGTCGAAGACGAACTCGATCATGGGGCGCGGACGGCCGAGGGCACTCTGTTGCCAGCACACCGGCGAAGTCGGGTGGATCAGGACGACGGCGCCGCGGCCGTCGAGTTCGGCGAAGATGGGCTCCAGGCGCGCGTCACCGAGGTAGAGGCCGGCAAAGTTGGTCTCGAGGATGATGCCGTCGGCGCCCAAAGAGTCCAAGGCGTAGGTGATTTCGGCCAGTCCGCCGTCGACGTCGGGTAGCGGGAGGGTTGCGAACAAGCCGAAGCGGCCGGAATGATCGCGCACGATGTCGGCGCCGTATTCGTTGAGCCGGCGCGCCAATACGCGCGCGGCGGCGTCGTCACCGAAGTGGACACCGGGCGAAGAGACGGACAGTATCGCCGTCTCGATGCCGGAGCGATCCATCAGCTGCAGGTGCGTTTCCGGCGACCAGCTGGGCCAGCTCGGCATGCCGTCGGGCAGTCGATGTCCCGCGGCGCTGGCCAGGTCGGCGTACCAGTCCGTGACGAAATGGGCGTGGACGTCGACGAAACCGGAACGGCGGGAATCACTTTTCATCTGTGATCAGTTGCGGTCGACGCCCGGGGTGAGGTAGGCCAACCCCCGCAGGATCCACGGTGCTCTCCTGGCGATGGCCTCTACGGCGCGGTCCGATCGGCGCATCCCGGTGCGCGGGCCGGGCGTGGGCATTGACGCCAGTGTGGCCTCAGCCGTTCCGGCCCGCGCGCCGCGCCGGTCGACCGCCAGCAGTTGCCACGTGCCAGGCACCCCGCGCAGTTCGACGGTGCCCCGGTCGTCGAAGCCTGTGCCCGAGCCGATGACAAGGTCACGCACGGTGCGGGAGACGAGGATTTCGCCGGCACCGGCCTGCTCAAGGATCCGCGCCGCGACGTGTACCGCAATTCCGGTGATGTCTCCGTCGAGCAGTTCGCACTCGCCCGTATGGATGGCGCTGCGGATCCGGATGCCAAGTGTGTCAGCGTCATCGCGCAACGCCTCGGCACAGCGGATCGCTTGCGTCGGGCCGTCGAACGTGGCGAGGTGGCCGTCACCGGTGCTCTTGAGCACCCTGCCGTCGAAGCGCTGCAGGATCGCACGCCAATGATCGTCGCCCGTCGCCGCGACGTGCTGTGTCGAGGCGACCATGCCCGTAAACAGCACGGTGCGCAGGGCGCGACGCGATCGCGGCGGCGCTGTATGGCTGCCGGTGAGGAACTCCTCGATCGCCGTCGTGGTCCGTTCGGGCTCGGTGAACCAGGGCGCATGGTCCACGCCC
>NZ_LZKE01000002.1:0-15206 GCF_001672675.1 Mycobacterium sp. E2327 | reverse complement strand
CGCCGGGCTGGCCGCCGCCCCAACAGCAGCAACACCAGCCCAACTACTGGTATCCGCCCGCGCAGCCCCCACAGCAGCCGTATTGGCCGCAGCCAGTTCCGAGCTATCCGGGCCAGCCCGGCCCGCCGGCCCATCCGCCGTACCCGCCCTATCCGCCGCCCGGTCAATCCCATCCGGATGCCGGAAAGTCTCCGGAGAAAGAGGATGACGACGTGAGCCGGTCCAACCCCCCGGCGCACGGCTGACGAAACGGAGGATTCGATGGCTCTGCCGGATTTGGAGCCCGATTTAGGGCCGGATACCCGCCAGGCGACTCCGCGCATCCGGGCATTCGACCAGCAACGCGCCGAGGCCGCTGTCCGCGAGCTGCTGTATGCCATCGGGGAAGACCCCGATCGAAATGGCTTGCAGGACACCCCTGCCCGCGTCGCGCGCGCATATCGGGAGATGTTCGCCGGGCTCTATACGGACCCCGACAGCGTCCTGAACACCATGTTCGACGAGGACCACGACGAGATGGTGATCGTCAAGGAGATCCCGCTGTACTCGACGTGCGAGCATCACCTGGTTTCGTTTCACGGGGTGGCCCACGTCGGCTACATCCCCGGCAGGGACGGCAGGGTGACCGGCCTGTCCAAGATCGCCCGGCTGGTGGACCTGTACGCCAAGCGGCCCCAGGTTCAGGAGCGGCTCACCAGCCAGATCGCCGACGCCCTGGTGAACAAGCTCGATCCGCGCGGGGCGATCGTCGTTGTCGAGGCGGAGCACCTGTGCATGGCGATGCGCGGCGTCCGCAAGCCCGGCGCCGTCACCACGACCTCGGCGGTCCGCGGCATCTTCAAGACCAGTCCCGCCTCCCGGGCCGAAGCGCTCGATCTCATCCTGCGCAAGTGAGCCCTTTGAGGCCTATGCCCGTGCAGGTGATGGGAGTCCTCAACGTCACCGACGATTCGTTCTCGGACGGCGGGCGCTACCTCGATGCCGACGACGCCGTCGCCCATGGCCTGGCGATGGTCGCCGAGGGCGCGGGCATCGTCGACGTCGGAGGCGAATCGACCCGCCCCGGCGCCGTTCGTATCGACCCGCGGGTCGAGGCGTCGCGGGTGGTGCCCGTCGTCAAAGAACTTGCCGCGCAAGGCATTACCGTCAGCATCGACACCATGCACGCCGACGTCGCGCGGGCCGCGCTGCAGAGCGGCGCCCGGATCGTCAACGACGTGTCGGGTGGTCGCGCCGACCCCGCGATGGCCCCGCTGCTCGCCGAGGCCGGCGTGCCGTGGGTGTTGATGCACTGGCGGCCGGTATCGCCCGAGCGCCCGCACGAGGCCCCGCACTACCGTGACGTGGTGGCCGAGGTGCGCGGTGAGCTGCTCGCCAACGTCGACGACGCGGTGGCCGCCGGCGTCGATCCCGACAAACTGGTGATCGACCCCGGCCTGGGATTCGCCAAGACGGGACAACACAATTGGGCGCTGTTGCACGCGCTGCCGCAGCTGGTGGCCACCGGGATTCCGGTGCTGTTGGGCGCCTCCCGCAAGCGGTTTCTCGGCACGTTGCTGGCCGGACCCGACGGGTCGCCGCGCCCGCCCGACGGGCGCGAGACGGCGACCGCGGTGATCTCCGCGCTGGCGGCCCTGCACGGGGCCTGGGGCGTGCGGGTGCACGACGTGCGCGCCTCCGTCGATGCCCTCAAGGTCGTCGAGGCCTGGACTCAGAATGGCTGATCGAATCGAGTTGCGCGGCTTGGCCGTTCGCGGCCGGCACGGCGTCTTCGAACACGAGCGCGCCACCGGCCAGGATTTCGTCGTCGACATCACCGTGTGGATCGACCTGGCCGACGCCGCCGCGAGCGACGACCTGTCCGACACATACGACTACGGCGCGCTGGCGCAACTGGCCGCCGACATCGTCGGCGGTCCCGCGCGCAAGCTGATCGAAACGGTCGGCGCCGAGATCGCCGACCGGGTGATGGACGACGGGCGCGTGCACGCCGTCGAGGTGGTCGTGCACAAGCCGCAGGCCCCCCTCCCGCAACAGTTCGCCGACGTGGCCGTCGTGGTGCGGCGGTCGCGGCGCGGCGGTCGCGGTTCGGTGATCCCGGCCGGCGGGCCAGTGTGAGTCGCGTCGTGCTGTCCATCGGGTCCAACCTGGGCGACCGGTTGGCCCGGCTGCAGTCGGTCGTCGACGGGCTCCAGAAAGGGGGGGCCGCCGTCGTCGCGGTGTCTCCCATCTACGAGACGGATCCCTGGGGCCGGGTGGATCAGGCCCCGTTTCTCAACGCGGTGCTCGTCGCCGACGACCCCGCGTGCGACGGGCAGGCCTGGCTGAGCCGGGCGCAGGAATTCGAGCGGGCGGCGGCTGGCGTTGCTCGTATCGCGGCTGCTCCGGCGCCGGCGGCGGCGTCATGTAGGGCGGCTCCTGGGAGACGACGTACCGCGCGTCTTGGCGGACGTCGTACTGGAACGGCTCACGCGGGGGTGGCGCCTGCCGGGGCGGTAGCAGCGGCTCCTCGGGCACGTCGATGATCGCGGCTTCGTCCAGGTGGTCGGGCGGGTTGTCCCGGGCGGCCGACGCGACGCGATCGCTGGGCACCCAATCCGGGTTGCTTTCGCCGTTGCGTTCCCACTCGCTGTACGCCCGGCCGCGGGGCGCCTCGGTCTCGTGGGTCTCGATCGCGGGGCGCTGCTGTAGGTCGGTGTCGAACAGGATCTCGAGGCTGGTCCGCAGGGCGCTCAGTTCGGCGCGCAGCGCCGCCAGGTCGTCCTCGGCCTGGGCGCGCAGCTCGGATGCCAGTTCGCGGCGCAGCTGCGACTCCACGGTCAGCTCGTATTCGCGGCGGGCCGAGATTTCCCGGTCCAGTTGCAGGTCGTAGACCAGCTTCAGGTCCCGGACGCGGGACTGGTCCGCATCGCTTTGGCGGCGGTAGAGCACCGAAACGAATGCGCCGGCGACTGCGGCCCACAGCGCCAGGATTACAGCGAGCTTGAGGAGTTCCACCCGATTGGTGAAAACCAGTGCGGAACTGGCTCCCATCGCGAGGACCAGCAACGCCGTCAAGAGCACCCACCCCGGCCTGCGGCCGCCGCGCCGAACCCGGGCGCCGCGGGACAGAACGGTCATGGCCTGAGAGTACCTGCGCGAGGTCACTCCGCGTGTCGCGCGGCACCGGCGATTCCCAACCCTGTCTATCGCCGGCCCGCCGGGAGCGTCAGGTTTCCGCGCCCTCGCCGTGCTCGGTCGGATCCTGCGGGGACTTGCAGCAATGCTGCAGCCACAGCGCGGCGACGACCAACGCCAGCGCGCTGACGGCGGCCACCACCGTGCCGGGGGTGTCGTGCTCAGCCGCCCGCAGCCACGACCGCCGCGGCAGGAAGTACACCAGCACCCCGGCCCACCAGCCCAGCACCAGTGCGCCCACCCAGGCGGACGCCTTGGCCACCACTACGCTGCGCGCCACCGCCGCAGCCGCAGATGCAGGAGTGGCAGCCCCCCGCCGCGGGTGCCGAGTCGCCGGGCGGGCGGCGCGCCCGTCATTACGGCGCCGAGGAAACCCTGGATGGCTCGCCCTTCGAGCATCCGCAGGCACCGCCCTACGGCGAGACCGGCCGGCGGGCGCGGTCGCGCCACTCGGCGGAGTATCGCGACTACGGCGTGCGCAACTTTCCCCCGCAAGCGGGTGGTACCCCCACGGCGACGAACGAGCCCGCGCCGCCGCCCCCACCGCAACCGGGTCCGCCGCCGCCCGCCGCGCCGCCGCCACCACCGCAGATGGCCCCCCCGCCCCACGCCGAGGCCGCGCCCCGGCATCGCGGCACCGACCCCCTGGCGCGGGGCTCCGACGGTGCGGACGACAGCCCGCCCAGCGGTGGCCAGTCCGTGGCCGAACTGCTGGCGCGGCTGCAGGTCGAGCCCTCCGGCGGTGGTCGCCGTCGTCGCCGCGACGGCTGAGCTGGGAGCTTCCTCACATTGGGCCTGCACTGAGAATCGACTAAAGTCTTAGTGACCGTCCGGTACCCGCGCATGGGACTGGAACGAACCAAGAAAGCTATGAGGTCGTCTGCGATGGAGCAGTTCGACGGACTGCGCCCGGCCCGGCTCAAGGTGGGAATCATCTCCGCCGGGCGCGTGGGCTCCGCGCTCGGTGTCGCGCTGGAGCGCGCCGACCACGTCGTCGTGGCGTGCAGCGCGGTCTCGCACGCATCGCGCCAGCGCGCGCAACACCGGTTGCCCGATACGCCGGTGGCATCGCCGCCGGACGTGGCCGCCGACGCCGAGCTGCTGCTGTTGGCGGTTCCCGACAGCGAACTCGCCGGCCTGGTGTCCGGGCTGGCGGCGACCGCGGCCGTGCGCCCCGGCACGATCGTCGCGCACACCTCCGGAGCCAACGGGGTCGGGATCCTGGCGCCGCTGAGCCACGACGGCTGCATCCCGTTGGCCATTCACCCCGCGATGACGTTCACCGGCTCCGACGAGGACATCAGCCGGCTGCCCGACACCTGCTTCGGGATCACCGCGGCCGACGAGGTCGGGTATGCCATCGCGCAGTCGCTGGTGCTCGAGATGGGCGGGGAGCCGTTCTGCGTCCCCGAGCAAGCCCGAGTGCTCTATCACGCCGCGCTGGCGCACGCGGGCAACCACATCGTGACGGTGCTCGCCGACGCGATCGAGGCGTTGCGGGCCGCGCTGCGCGGCAGCGAACTGCTGGGCCAACAGAGCGTCGACGACCAGCCGGGCGGCCTCGCCGAGCGCATCGTCGGGCCGCTGGCCCGGGCGGCGCTGGAGAACACCCTGCGGCGCGGGCAGGGCGCCCTCACCGGGCCGGTCGCCCGCGGTGACGCCGCCGCCGTCGCCGAGCACCTGGCCGCGCTGGCCGACGTCGACCCCGAACTGGCCCAGGCGTACCGGGTCAATGGGTTGCGGACCGCCCAGCGCGCGCATGCTCCCGCCGACGTCCTCGAGGTGCTGGCGCGATGACGCCGACCTTCAAGCCCGGCGAACTCAACGTCTACTCGGCGCCGCGCGACGTCGCCGACGTCAGCCGAGCACTGCGCCACACCGGCCGGCGCGTGATGCTGGTCCCCACCATGGGCGCCCTGCACGACGGGCACCTCGCCCTGGTGCGGGCCGCCAAGCGGGTCCCCGGCTCGGTGGTCGTGGTCTCGATCTTCGTCAACCCGCTGCAGTTCGGGGCCGGGGAAGACCTGGACGCCTACCCCCGGACCCTCGACGCGGACGTCGCGTTGCTGCGCGGCGAGGACGTCGAGATCGTGTTCGCGCCCACCGCGGCGGCGATGTACCCCGACGGCCTGCGCACCACCGTGCACCCCGGCCCGCTGGCCGCCGAACTCGAGGGCGGCGCGCGGCCGACCCATTTCGCCGGCGTGCTGACCGTGGTGTGCAAGCTGCTGCAGATCGTGCACCCGGACCGGATTTTCTTCGGCGAGAAGGATTACCAGCAGCTGGTCCTGATCCGCCAGATGGTGACCGACCTCAACATCGACGTGGCGGTGGTCGGCGTGCCCACCGTGCGCGAATACGACGGCCTGGCGATGTCGTCGCGCAACCGCTACCTGGACCCGGCGCAACGTGAGCTGGCCGGCACCCTTTCGGCGGCGCTGACGGCGGCGGCGCACGCCGCGCCCGCGGGCGCGCAGGCCGCGCTGGATGCGGCTAACGCCGTGCTGGACGCCGTGCCGGCGATCAGCGTCGACTACCTGGAATTGCGCGACGCGAACCTGGGCCCGCTGCGGCCCGGCGCGCCCGGCCGGCTGCTGATCGCGGCCCGCCTGGGCACCACCCGACTGCTGGACAACATCGCCATCGAAATAGGAGCAACACCGCCGGCACCCTCGGGGCCGGACGCTTACCTTGACACCCTCGAATCACATTGGAGGAATTGATGTTACGGACCATGCTGAAGTCGAAGATCCATCGCGCCACGGTGACGCAGGCCGACCTGCACTACGTCGGCTCGGTGACCATCGACGCCGACCTGATGGACGCCGCGGACCTGCTGGAGGGCGAGCAGGTGACCATCGTGGACATCGACAACGGCGCCCGCCTGGTCACCTACGCGATCACCGGCGAGCGGGGCAGCGGCGTGATCGGAATCAACGGCGCCGCAGCGCATCTGGTGCACCCGGGCGACCTGGTGATCCTGATCGCCTATGGGACGATGGAAGACGCGGAGGCGCGCGCCTACCGGCCGCGGATCGTGTTCGTCGACGCCGACAACAAGCCGATCGACCTCGGCGACGACCCGGCCTTCGTGCCCGCTGATGCGGCGGAGCTGCTCGACCCCCGGATAGTCGCGGGTTAGCCGTGCTGCTGGCCATCGACGTCCGCAACACGCACACCGTCGTCGGACTGCTGTCGGGATCCAAAGAGCACGCAAAGGTCGTGCAGCAGTGGCGCATTCGCACCGAGTCCGAGGTCACCGCGGACGAGCTCGCGCTGACCATCGACGGACTGATCGGTGACGATTCCGAGCGCCTCACCGGCGCCGCCGCGCTGTCGACCGTACCGTCGGTGCTGCACGAGGTGCGGGTCATGCTCGACCAGTACTGGCCGTCGGTGCCCAGCGTGCTCATCGAGCCGGGCGTGCGCACCGGGATCCCGCTGCTGGTCGACAATCCGAAAGAGGTGGGCGCGGACCGGATCGTCAACTGCCTGGCGGCATTTCACAAGTACCGCAAGGCGGCCATCGTCGTCGATTTCGGGTCGTCGATCTGTGTGGACGTGGTGTCGGCCAAGGGCGAGTTTCTGGGCGGCGCCATCGCCCCGGGTGTGCAGGTTTCGTCCGATGCCGCCGCCGCCCGCTCCGCGGCGCTGCGCCGCGTCGAGCTGACCCGGCCTCGATCGGTCGTCGGCAAGAACACCGTCGAATGCATGCAGGCCGGTGCCGTGTTCGGCTTCGCCGGTCTGGTCGACGGTTTGGTCCGGCGCATCCGCGACGACGTGGACGGCTTCGCCGGCGATGACGTGGCCGTCGTGGCGACCGGCCACACCGCGCCGCTGCTGCTGCCCGAACTGCACACCGTCAACCACTACGACCAGCACCTGACGTTGCAGGGCCTGCAGCTGGTCTTCGAACGCAACCGTGACGCCGAGCGCGGCCGGCTGAAGACGGCGCGCTGAGTCGCCGTAGCGGCGGTCAGTGTGAATCCACGGCGTTGGGTGTGAAACGTCGCAGCAATTGCGCCCAATTTTTCGCCCAGGTGCAACACGCAAAGCCCTGAATGCACACGCAATGCCAGCTAATGCCTTCCGATGCCTTCTGAGGCCCGCTTGAGCGTCCTTTAAGCTGGCACGTCGTGAGTGACGCCGCCCCCGACCTTCCCGAGCAGTTCCGGATTCGCCGGGACAAGCGCGCTCGGCTGCTGGCCGAGGGATCCGACCCCTACCCCGTCGCGATCGAGCGGACCCACACCCTGGCCGAGGTCCGCGCCGCCCACCCGGACCTGCCGACCGACACCGCCACCGACGACATCGTCGGCGTCGCGGGCCGGGTCATCTTCGCGCGCAACTCGGGAAAGCTGTGCTTTGCGACACTCCAGGACGGCGACGGCACCACCCTGCAGGTGATGGTCAGCCTCGACAAGGTCGGCCGGGAGTCGCTCGATGCATGGAAGGCCGACGTCGACCTCGGTGACATCGTCTACGTGCACGGCAACGTGATCAGCTCACGGCGCGGCGAATTGTCCGTGCTGGCCGACTCGTGGCGGATGGCGGCCAAGTCGCTGCGGCCGCTGCCGGTCGCGCACAAGGAGATGAGCGAGGAGTCGCGGGTGCGGCAGCGCTACGTCGACCTGATCGTCCGTCCCCAGGCCCGCACGGTGGCCCGGCAGCGAATCGCCGTGATCCAGGCGATCCGCAATGCGCTGGAACGGCGCGGCTTTCTCGAAGTCGAAACTCCTATCTTGCAGACGCTGGCCGGCGGCGCCGCGGCCCGGCCGTTCATCACGCATTCCAATGCGCTCGACATCGATCTCTACCTGCGGATCGCGCCGGAACTGTTCCTCAAGCGCTGCATCGTCGGCGGTTTCGACAAGGTCTTCGAGCTAAATCGGGTGTTCCGAAACGAAGGATCCGATTCGACGCATTCTCCGGAATTTTCCATGCTCGAGACATACCAAACGTACGGAACCTACGACGATTCGGCGATCGTCACGCGTGAGCTTATTCAAGAGGTCGCCGACGAGGCGATCGGAACCCGACAACTGCCGTTCCCGGACGGCAGCGTCTACGACATCGACGGAGAATGGGCGACTATACAAATGTATCCGTCGCTGTCGGCGGCGCTCGGTGAGGAGATCACGCCCGAGACGACGGTCGAGCGGCTGTGGGCGATTGCCGATCGGCTTGGTGTGGAGATCCCCGCCGACCGCGGCTACGGGCACGGCAAACTCGTCGAGGAGCTGTGGGAGCACACGGTGGGCAATTCCCTGACCGCGCCCACCTTCGTCAAGGATTTCCCAGTGGAGACAACACCTTTGACGCGGCAGCACCGCAGCATTCCGGGCGTGACCGAGAAGTGGGACCTCTACCTTCGCGGGGTTGAACTGGCCACCGGGTATTCCGAGTTGAACGATCCCGTCGTGCAGCGGGAGCGGTTCGCCGCGCAGGCGCGCGCCGCGGCCGCCGGCGACGACGAGGCGATGGCGCTGGACGAAGATTTTCTCGCCGCGCTCGAGTATGGGATGCCGCCGTGCACCGGAACCGGAATGGGTATCGATCGGTTGTTGATGTCTTTGACCGGTCTGTCAATTCGAGAGACAGTTTTGTTCCCGATTGTTCGGCCGCACTCCTGAGTTACCCGTTGCGTCCGGATTGAGTATCTTGCGTTGTTATGGCAGATTGGTGACTTGGGGAGTGAATCCAAACTGCTCAGCAACTGCTCAGGACGAAACGCGAGGGTAAGCTAATGGCGAAAAAAGTGACCGTCACCTTGGTCGATGATTTCGACGGTGCGGGCGCGGCCGACGAAACGGTTGAATTCGGGCTTGACGGGGTGACCTACGAGATTGACCTTTCGTCCAAGAATGCTGCGAAACTGCGCAACGATTTGAAGCAATGGGTCGCGGCGGGCCGCCGCGTCGGCGGTCGCCGGCGCGGGCGTTCCGGCTCGGGCCGTGGCCGCGGCGCCATCGACCGCGAGCAAAGCGCCGCGATCCGCGAATGGGCCCGCCGCAACGGGCACAACGTGTCGACGCGCGGCCGCATCCCGGCCGACGTCATCGACGCGTTCCACGCGGCGACCTAAGCGAACCGCTTACCGGCGCCCGGGTCCGCAAGGCCCCGGGCGCCGGTTGTTTTCGATTTCGCTGGCGGCGGAACGCCCGTGGCCCGCGCGGGAAACGCTTTGGTGTTTTTCCTCGTTTACCTGTTACGGCTGTGCGCCCACGGGGGTATGCGGCCGGGACGGCCAGCAACCGCAACGTTAGGAACCCCGGCGGGCCGACCATTACAGTGGAGAGCAGGTACGCGGTTCCGGCCCCCAGGGGCCGGCAATTGGCCATCAAGAGGTCTGTACCGATGTGAGGGAGAGCAGGTAAGCACCGATGTTCGAAAGATTTACCGACCGTGCCCGCAGGGTCGTCGTCCTGGCGCAAGAAGAGGCCCGGATGCTCAACCACAACTACATCGGCACCGAGCACATCCTGTTGGGTTTGATTCACGAGGGCGAGGGCGTCGCGGCGAAGTCGCTGGAGTCCCTGGGCATCTCGCTCGAGGGCGTCCGCAGCCAGGTCGAGGAGATCATCGGCCAGGGCCAGCAGGCGCCGTCGGGGCACATCCCGTTCACGCCGCGCGCCAAGAAGGTTCTCGAGCTGAGCCTGCGCGAGGCGCTGCAGCTGGGCCACAACTACATCGGCACCGAGCACATTCTGCTCGGCCTGATCCGCGAGGGTGAGGGCGTGGCCGCCCAGGTGCTGGTCAAGCTGGGCGCCGAGCTGACGCGGGTGCGCCAGCAGGTGATCCAGCTGCTGAGCGGCTACCAGGGCAAGGAAGCTGCGGAAGCCGGAACCGGCGGCCGCGGCGGCGAGTCCGGCAGCCCGTCCACGTCGCTGGTGCTCGACCAGTTCGGCCGCAACCTGACGGCCGCCGCGATGGAAGGCAAGCTGGACCCGGTCATCGGCCGCGAGAAGGAAATCGAGCGGGTGATGCAGGTGCTGAGCCGGCGCACCAAGAACAACCCGGTGCTGATCGGCGAGCCCGGCGTCGGCAAGACCGCCGTCGTCGAGGGCCTGGCGCAGGCCATCGTGCACGGCCAGGTTCCGGAGACGCTGAAGGACAAGCAGCTCTACACGCTCGACCTGGGTTCGCTGGTGGCGGGCAGCCGCTACCGCGGTGACTTCGAGGAACGCCTCAAGAAGGTGCTCAAGGAGATCAACACCCGCGGCGACATCATCCTGTTCATCGACGAGCTGCACACGCTGGTGGGCGCCGGTGCCGCCGAGGGCGCGATCGACGCGGCGAGCATCCTCAAGCCCAAGCTGGCCCGCGGCGAGCTGCAGACGATCGGCGCCACCACGCTCGACGAGTACCGCAAGTACATCGAGAAGGACGCCGCCCTGGAGCGCCGCTTCCAGCCCGTGCAGGTGGGGGAGCCGACGGTGGAGCACACCATCGAGATCCTCAAGGGCCTGCGCGACCGCTACGAGGCGCACCACCGGGTGTCGATCAGCGACAGCGCGATCGTGGCCGCGGCCACCCTGGCCGACCGCTACATCAACGACCGGTTCCTGCCGGACAAGGCGATCGACCTGATCGACGAGGCGGGCGCGCGGATGCGGATCCGCCGGATGACCGCGCCGCCAGACCTGCGCGAGTTCGACGAGAAGATCGCCGAGGCGCGTCGCGAGAAGGAATCGGCGATCGACGCCCAGGACTTCGAGAAGGCGGCCAGCCTGCGCGATCGCGAAAAGCAACTGGTGGCCCAGCGTGCCGAGCGCGAAAAGCAGTGGCGCTCGGGCGATCTCGACGTGGTCGCCGAGGTCGACGATGAGCAGATCGCCGAGGTGCTGGGCAACTGGACCGGCATCCCGGTGTTCAAGCTCACCGAGGCCGAGACCACGCGCCTGCTGCGCATGGAGGACGAGCTGCACAAGCGGATCATCGGCCAGGAGGACGCCGTCAAGGCCGTCTCCAAGGCGATCCGCCGGACCCGCGCCGGGCTGAAGGACCCCAAGCGCCCGTCGGGCTCGTTCATCTTCGCCGGCCCGTCCGGTGTCGGTAAGACCGAGCTGTCCAAGGCGCTGGCCAACTTCCTGTTCGGCGACGACGACGCGCTCATCCAGATCGACATGGGCGAGTTCCACGACCGGTTCACCGCGTCGCGGTTGTTCGGCGCCCCGCCGGGATACGTCGGCTACGAGGAGGGCGGCCAGCTCACCGAGAAGGTGCGGCGCAAGCCGTTCTCGGTCGTGCTGTTCGACGAGATCGAGAAGGCCCACCAGGAGATCTACAACAGCCTGTTGCAGGTCCTCGAGGACGGCCGGCTCACCGACGGTCAGGGCCGCACGGTGGACTTCAAGAACACGGTGCTGATCTTCACGTCCAACCTGGGCACGTCCGACATCTCGAAGCCGGTCGGCCTGGGCTTCACGCAGGGTGGCGGTGAGAACAACTACGAGCGGATGAAGCAGAAGGTTAACGACGAGCTGAAGAAGCACTTCCGCCCGGAGTTCCTCAATCGCATCGACGACATCATCGTCTTCCACCAGCTGACCAAGGACGAGATCATCCGGATGGTCGACCTCATGATCGGCCGGGTCGCGGGCCAGCTCAAGAGCAAGGACATGGCCCTCGAGCTCACCGACAAGGCCAAGTCGCTGCTGGCCAAGCGTGGCTTCGACCCGGTGCTGGGTGCGCGTCCGTTGCGGCGCACCATCCAGCGCGAGATCGAGGACCAGCTCTCGGAGAAGATTCTCTTCGAGGAGGTCGGACCCGGACAGATCGTCACCGTCGACGTGGACAACTGGGACGGCGAAGGTGCCGGCGAGGAGGCGGTGTTCACGTTCACCGGGACTCGCAAGCCGCCGGCCGAGCCGGATCTGGCCAAGGCCGGAGCGCACGCGGCTCCCGAAACACAGTAGCCAGTACCGAAAACGGGCGGCGTGGCGATCGCGAGCGCGGCGAAGCCGGGCGCAGCGGGTCGCCACTAGGGTCTAGTCTCTGACGGGACTACCGCCCGTTTTTGTTTGCTCAAGAGAAGGGCTCGCCGTGCTGATCGTGACAACCAATGACCTTCCTTGCTGGGAGATCCAGCGCGTGTGCGGCGAAGTGTTCGGGCTGACCGTTCGGTCGCGAAATGCGTTCTCGCAGATGGGCGCCGGCTTCAAGGCGATGTTCGGCGGCGAGCTGCAGGGGATGACCAAGAATCTCTCCGACAGCCGCAACGAGGCGATGGGACGGCTGATCGCCGAGGCGCGCAACCGCGGCGGCAACGCGATCGTCGCGATGCGCTTCGACACCACCGAGATCGGCGACGTGTGGACCGAGATCTGCGCCTACGGCACGGCGGTCCAGGCGGTCCCGGTCACCGAGGGCGCCAAGTACACCGCCGGCCAGCTCGGCTACGGCGCCGCGGCTCCCCAGCATTGACGCGCGGTCTACACTGACAGCTGTCCTGACGGGACACGGAATCTGGTGAAATTCCAGAACGGTCGCGCCACTGTCGAAAGTCAGACCCGTAGCCCGTCATCCGCAGCGGGGACGCGCAATCCCCGAAAGGAGAACCCGTGGCAAATCTCGAGAAAGCCGGTGCCCGTACTCGGGCGGTCGATCTGTCGGCGGCAAGTGCCGCGCTCTGGTTGGCGGCGACCGCCTTCCTGGCGCTGTTGGCGCTGTACTTCGTCGGGGTCGATCAGGGCGCGGTGTCGCTGTTCGGCAGCGACTCCCATGTGCACGAGTTCGTCCACGACGCGCGCCATCTGCTCGGCTTCCCCTGCCACTGACGCGGCAGCGTGGAGAAGCGTCTGATCGCACGCGGTCTCCTGGCGGGGGCCGTCGGCGCGGTGCTGGCGTTCCTGTTCGCCCGCGTGTGCGCCGAGCCGGTCATCGCCCGCGCGATCGCCTTTGAAGACGGGCGAAGCGACGCCCTGGACGCTCATGGCGTGCACGAGCACGGCGCCGAGTTGTTCACCCGCGGCGTGCAGGCCAACACCGGATTGGGTTTCGGCGTACTGATTTTCGGCCTCGCGATGGGGGCGCTGTTCGCCGTGACGTTTTGCGTGGTCTCCGTGCGCGCGAGAACCATTGGGCCGCGGCCGCTTTCGGCCCTGCTGGCGGCGGGCGCGTTCGTCGCGGTATACCTCGTGCCGTTCCTGAAGTACCCCCCGAATCCGCCCGCGGTCGGTCAGGCGGACACGATCGGGGCCCGCACCGGCTGGTATCTGGCGATGGTGGCGGCCTCGGTGGCGCTGACGATCGCCGCGGTGTGGCTGGCCCGGCGGCTCGCCGCCCGGCTGGGCGCGTGGAACGCGGGGCTGGTCGCGGCGCTGGCCTATGTGCTGGCGATCGCGATGCTGGCGGCGCTGCTTCCCGTCGTCGACGAGACGCCGGCGCCGTTGCGCGACGCTTCGGGCGCGATCATCTATCCCGGCTTTCCGGCCGATGTGCTCTACGAATTCAGGCTGGTTTCGCTGGGGGCGCAATTGGTGTTGTGGGCGGCCATCGGCGTGGTCTTCGCGACGCTGGCGGGCCGGCTGCTGGGGGAGCGCGCCGGCAGCAGACGGGAACCGAGCGCCGCGACATGACCGACGTCGTCCGCCTGACCCTGGTGTCGCACGCGCTGACCGACGCCATGGCCGACGGGCGCTTCCCCGCGGACGAGCCCCTCAACGGCCTCGGCCTCAGGCAGGCCAAAAAGGCTGGGCGCCTTGAGGTGGATGGGACCACACGCCAGCTCACGGGACCCGAGCGGCGCGCCCGCCAAACCGCCCAGCTGCTGGGCCTGCACGCCACGGTCGAGCCGCGGCTGGCCGACCTCGATTGCGGCGGGTGGTGCGGGCAGACCCTGCGGGCCGTCGGCCCCGCCGATCTCGAGACGTGGCTGACCGACCCGGCTGGGGCGCCGCACGGCGGCGAGTCGATCGTCGCACTGATGGACCGGGTGGCCGGTTGGCTGGAGTCCCTGACCGGCGACGCGTCGCCCGCGGTGGCGGTGACGCATCCCGCGGTGATCCGCGCCGCCATCCTGCACGGCCTCGAGGCACCGCCGAAGTCGTTCTGGCGCATCGATATTGCGCCGGCCAGTCGCACCGTGCTGCATTTCCGAAGCGGCCGCTGGACGCTGCGTTTGTGAGGTCCTGGCGGCTCTCCAGGTCAGGCGGCTTGTCCAGAATTTGATAGCGCGGGCGCTATCGAATTCGTGAGTCACTATCCCCAGAGTCATCCGGCGGCCGACGCCGGTCTGATCTCCACGTCCGGCGGCTCGCGCAACCACGCCGTGGAGACCGTCGACCACTCCCCGACGCCCACATAGCACCCGAACCGGGTCGTCGATATCTTGGGATGCGCCAGCAGCAGTCCCGCCGCTGACAGGTGTACGGCATCCCATGACTCCGCAATCGCCGGCCAGTCCGGATACTTGCGGCCGTCCATCGTCACGGTGTTCGCGTCGATCAGCTCGGCCCAATCGCGGGCCGAGTCGATCCGCGCCACGCGAACCCGGGCGACGTCGAAATGCACCTCCCAGCGGGGCATTTCGCGTCTCAGGTTCTCGCCGCAGAGGGTCCACGAGTCCTCGTCCTCCGTGATCGGCGTCGAGGTCCAGAACGCGCCGGCCGGCAACGCGCTCAACGGGTCCCGATTGCCGATGCGGGGTGCGCGCAATTCTCCGATCGCTCCCTGATGGATCTGCGGCGAGCCGAACGTCGCCAAACCCGTGAGGGCCGCGAGGCCGGCGATGTCGTAGCTGCGCAGCGACGGGTCGTTGATGTCGAGGTTCGCCACCTCTAGGTAGCGATCGAAGTAGAGATAACCGCTGACGGCCTGGGCCGCGGCTCGGATCAGCCTCGCGGGTATGGCGAGGCCGCCGGAGGACCGCATGTCCTCGAGGAACAGCCGCCCCGGGAAGGTGTCCAGCAGCGACTCGCGAACGCTCACCCGGCTACTTGGGCCCGATCAGCGCGAAAGCCGGTGGGCTGCCCGGTGATCTGACGTTCAGCTGGTACGCCGTCGACAAGAACCAGCAGCCATGGGTG
>NZ_LZKE01000001.1:0-59373 GCF_001672675.1 Mycobacterium sp. E2327 | reverse complement strand
CGCAACCGCTCCGGGGTGGTCAACACGTCAAAAGACAAATCGCACAACCGCTTCAGGGCATCATCGAGCGCGTCGAAAACCTCGACGATCTCCTCACGACTGCTCGCACCCATACCCCGAATCGTAGAAACACCCACCGACAACAAACGCCGATCTGTGACCCCTGAAACCAGGGTGACACAAGGGGTTACGAAGTTTCGGCCGCCCATTCCTTCGCGCGGTCAAGCTCGTCGAGCCCGAACACGGCGAGCTCGCCGGGCATCATCCACGCCACCGCGTGCATGACGTGGCCGACCCAATCCTTGTCGGACACCACGGCGATCCGCTTGAAGTCCGAGTAATGCGTGAAAAGCGCGCCGAACCCCAGCTTGAGGTCCTCGGCGAACCCGCCCGGCCCGAAGCCCTCGTAGTCGGGCGCGATGACCTCGACGATCCTGATCTCGCCGTCCTGCAACATCTTTTCCATCTCGGGCTTGAAGTGGCGCAGCTCGTTGCCACGCAGCCGACCCGACACCCGGATGCCGGTCACGCCCTGCGGCATGTCCTCCAACACTTCGATCATCGATTCTCCTCACGGACAACAATCACGGGAACTTTCGCCGATTGCGCCACGGCCGAGCTCACCGACCCGAGCAGCATCCCGGGAAATCCGCCGCGCCCGCGGCTGCCGACTATCACCAGCTGGGCGTGCTCGGACTCCTTGAGCAACCAGTGGGATGGCTTGTCGCAGAAGAGCAATCGCTCGACGCGCACGTCCGGATACCGTTCCTGCCAGCCGGCCAGGCGTTCGGCGAGGATCTCCTGTCCCCCGCGCTCGCGGTCGCGCCAGTCCATCCCCAGCACCGGAAACACCCCGACGTCGCTCCACACGTGCAGTGCGCGCAGCCCGACGCCGCGGCGCGCGGCTTCGTCGAAGGCCAGGGCCGTCGCCGCCTCCGACGCGGGCGATCCGTCGATCCCCAGCAGCACCGGCGCACTGTCGTCGCCCGCCAGATCGGAGTGGATGACCGCGACCGGGCAGTGCGCGTAGTGCACCAATCCGGTGGTTACCGAGCCCAACAGCAGCCGGCCCATCGCGCCCAGGCCCTGGCTGCCCGCGACGAGCATCCACGCGTCCTTCGAGGCCTCGATCAACGCCGGCACCACGCCGGAATACACGACCTCGGTGCGTGTTTCGGGTGGCGCGGACCCCGCCAGGGCGGCGGTCAGCGCCTTGCGGGCCTGATCGATGACGTGCCGCGCGTCGTCGTGTTGCCACTCGGGCATCTCGTCGTACAGTTGGCCCACCGGCCAGCCGACGACCACCGGTGCGACCGCGTGCATCAAGGTGAGGGGCAGGTCGCGCAGGATGGCCTCGCGCGCGCCCCAGGCGACGGCGGCATCGGATGCCGGCGACCCGTCGACCGAGACAAGGATCCCGAACTCACGCGTCACGCCGGGCATTTCACGTCCTCATCGCCGAAGTCGGGCAGCTCGATCTCGAGGTGACGGACGGATCCGTACTGCGCCGGCTCGCAGCGCCAGCCGAGGTCGAACACGACCATCAGCATGAGATGGTTCTCGCCGAGGACGTCGGCGACGAAGTGCCCGATTCCCTGGGCCTGGGCGACCCGCGCCAGATGTTTGAGCAAGGCCGTTCCCACGCCGAGCGAATGATCTTCATGGGCAACCACTATCGCGAACTCGGCCGCTTTCGGATGCTCGCGCACGACGGTGTAGTTCGCCACACCGATCAGCCGGTCCGCGTCGAATGCCCCGAGGGCGTATTGGCCGTCGGCGGGTTGGGTCAGCTCCTCGACGACCTCGTCGAGCTGGACCGGCTGCAGCGTGAAGAAGCGGTAGTAGCGGTCGTGATCGCTGAGGTGTTGATGCAGCGCCATGACGGCCTCCGCGTGCCCGCCGGTGAGGGGGCGTAACGAAACGACACGTCCGTCTAGCAGCCGGGCCGTACCCGCGGAGCCCACCGCCTTTTCGCTCATGATTCACGACGTTATTCGGATTTGGCACCACCCGGCAGGGCCGTTAGACCCCAGCCCGTCAGTCGTCGGTCAGCGGGGCGATCCAGTGGACCCGCGTGCCACCCTCCGGCGGATTGGTGACCTCGCAGGTGCCGCCGAGTTGTTCGGCCCGGTATGTCATGTTGGCCAGCCCACTGTTGCGCGTGTTGTCGGCGGGGATGCCGCAGCCGTTGTCGCTGACGTCGAGGATGAACATGTCGGCGACATCGACCTCGACCGTCAGCCGGGACGCCCCCGAGTGGCGAAGGGCGTTGCTGACCGCTTCCGCGGCGACCGCCTCGGCGTGCTCGGCGAGTTCGCCGCTGACCGCGGTCATCGGGCCGTGCAGGCGCATCGTGGTGACGATCTCGCGATTCTCGGTGAGGTCGGCAACCACCTGTTGGATCCGCTGCCGGAAGTCGGCGCCCTTCCCCAACGGCGACTTGAGCTGGAAGATCGTCGTCCGGATCTCCTCGATGATGGTCTGCAGATCGTCGAGGGTGCGGTTGAGCCGCTCGGCCACCTCCGGGGAACGGGCCCGGGCAAGCGTGCCCTGCAGGTCCATGCCGGTGGCGAACAGCCGCTGGATGACGTGGTCGTGCAGGTCATGGGCGATGCGCTCGCGCTCGGCGACGATGGTGAGCTGGCGCGAGTCGTCCCGGGCTGCGGCCAGGACCAGGGCTATCGCGGCGTGGGTGGCGAAGTCGCTGACCAGGTCGAGGTAGCTCTCGTCGAACGGCGGCTGGTCGGCGCCCCGGGCGATCGCGATGACGCCGGCGACCTGATCGTCGGTGCGTAGCGGCATCAGGATCGCGGGGCGTTGTCCGACATCGGTGAACGCCTGGATCGGGTACTGCAACGACTCGGTGATTATCGGTTGGCCGGTTCGGAAAACCTCGCCGCTGGTGGAAGCGTTAACCGGGACCTGGCGGCCCACGACGTCGTCGGCGTGCATGCCGACCGCGGCGGAGACCACCAGCGTGTCGACCTCGTCGTACGGCAGATCCGCGTCGGCCGGGACGAGCACGATCGCCTGTTCGGCGTTGGTCAGGGTGCGTGCGCTCTCGGCGATCAATTGCAGCGGGCGCCGGTGCGGTTCCGTGCTGGACAGCAGCGCGGTCGTGATCTCTCGGCTCGCCTCCATCCACTTCACCGAGAGCCGCTCGCGTTCGAAGAGCTGGGCGTTGTCGATGCTGGCCGCAGCCGCAAAAGCGAGCGCGCGGGCGGCGACCTCGTCGGACTCGGAGAACACCCGCGCCGGGTCGACGTGGGTCAGGTAGATGTTGCCGAAGACGATCCCGCGGATGGTGATGGGCACCGCGAGGAAGGCCCGCATTGGCGGGTGGTGCGCGGGGAACCCGGCGGCGGCCGGGTGTGTGCTCATGTCGTCCACCCGCAGGGCCGGGGTGTCGAGGAGCGACAGGCTCAGCAGGCCCTTGCCCACCGGCAGCGGTCCGATGCGTTCGACGGTTTCGGGGTCCATGCCCTCGTGGATGAACCTCAGCAGGGTGCCGTCGGGGTCGCGGATGGCGAGCGCGCCGTAGGGGGCGGAGGTCAGTTCCCTGGCCGCGGCGATGATCCGGTGCAGCGTCGCGTCTAGGTCGTCGACGTTCGCGCCGATCTCGACGAACACGCGCAGCAGGTGCTCCATTTGATCGCGCGCTGCCAGCAACTCGTCCAGTTGCGCGTGCATTCTGCTGACCAGCCCACGTTGGCCCAAGCCAGCAAAGGCAGAACTATCCTGGTCGCCGTCGGTCACCCGAACCGATACCTCCACGACGCGTCAGCTATGTGCAGCTTGCGTTCGCGAAACGTATAACTACGAAAACGGCAACGCGAGATGCTTCGAAAAGCTTAATCCCATTTAGTCCGGCGCCCAACCTCGCCGGGCGGCGCCAACCGCCCGTTTTCCCAAAAGACCGGCTTTCGCTACCCGGACTGCGTCGATTAGTCCGTTATCCGCTGCCGACTAGTCGGGCGATGCGGCTGGAGGCCGACCGGACCGTTGATCCAGCTTGGAGGCGAACACGGCAGCCTGCGTCCGGCGCTCCATGCCCAATTTGGCCAGCAAACGGGAAACGTAGTTCTTCACCGTCTTTTCGGCAAGAAACATCCGGGCGGCGATCTGCCGGTTGGTCAGACCTTCGCTGAGCAGCCCGAGCAGCGTTCGCTCCTGCTCGGTCAGCCCGGAGAGCGGGTCTTCGCGTTCGGTCGTGCCGCGAAGCTTCGCCATCAGCGCGGCGGCGGCGCGGTTGTCCAGGAGGGATTTGCCGGCGCCGACCTCTTTGATCGCGTGGGCCAGCTCCATGCCTTTGATGTCCTTGACGACGTAGCCGCTGGCGCCGGCCAGGATCGCCTCCAGCATCGCCTCGTCGGAAGTGAATGACGTCAACATCAGGCACCGCAGGTCTGGGTGGTCGGAGACCAAGTCGCGGCACAGTTCGATTCCGTTGCCGTCGGGAAGGCGCACGTCAAGGACCGCGACGTCGGGCCGCAAGGCCGGTATGCGCGCCTTTGCCTCCGACACGGAACCGGCTTCGCCGACGATTTCCAGTTCGGGGTCCGACGCGAGCAAATCGGCAAGACCGCGCCGCACGACCTCATGGTCATCGACGAGGAAAACCTTGACCATCAAGAGCCCTTTCTTACGCGACCGACTCTCAATATCGCATGTTTTCATTATCGCCCGCGTCATAAGTGCTGCTGATTGACGACCAACAGCGAACAATCGGCGTCCTGCAGCACCGCGCTGCCGGCCGGTCCGACGAGTTCCCTCAGCTGCCGGCGGTCGCGGGCGCCGGCGATCACCAGGCCTACCGAGCCGCGGTTGTAGGCCAAATACTCAAGCAGGCCGCCGTGCACGGCCACCGACTCCACCCGCAGATCCGGATACTGCCGCGTCCAGCGGGCCAGCCGGCGATCCAGGTCGGCGAGTGCCCGGCGATCGCCGTCTCGGTCGTCCGGCCCCTTGTCGTCCGGCGCGGTCCGGCGGCAGATGATCGCTCGGATGGCGGCATTGCGCAGCCGGGCCTCCGCCGCGGCGGCGCCCAGCAAGACCCCGTTGTCGGGCGACCCGTCCAGTTCGACGACGATCCCGTCGGGGCGGTGCGGGTGGTCGTCTCGGGCGCGGATGATGCCGACCGGGCAGCGCGCCGACATCGCCAAGGCCGCGGCGGTGGAACCCACCCGGCCCGGCCGGAAGTGACGCAATCCGACCGCGCCGACGCACACCATGCCCGCCGCCGCCGATGCGCTGATCAAGCAGCCGATCGCCGGGCCGTGGACCACCTCGGTTTCGATCTTCACCGGCTTGGCCGCGGCCTCAATTGCCTTGACCGCCTGGCGAATTGCCGCCTGTCCGGCGGCCCGATCGGTTGGGTCAGCGTCGTCCTGTTCGGTCGCGCACACGAGCCGCAGGGGGGCGTCGCGGCTCACCGCCTCATCGAGTGCCCAGAGCGCCGCCCGGATCGCCGCCTTCGAGCCGTCGATGCCGACCACGATCGACTGCGGCCTAGCCAATTCGTTCACGGACTGTCCTCTAGTGGCGGACCACGAGGACGGAACAGTCGGGATAGCCCACGATCGGGTGGCAGTTCGGCGTGGACAGCCCGGCGATCTCGAGGGCGTCGGCGCTGCCGACGACAGCCAATTGGGGAGCCAATCCGACGGCGCCGCCCTGCCTTTCACCGGTCGCGCCGGTGCCCGCGGCGACCGTCTGTACGTGCACGTCCGGATACCGCCTAACCCAGCTGTTCAGACGGCGATCGATCTGTCGGACGGTCGCGTGGCGGCGCCGCCCCTGCTCCATGGCCTGGTGCACGACTTCGTCGTTGTCCGGCTCGTCGTTGAGCACGACGGCGATGACGCCCAGCTCGGTCGGCGAGCCGTCGGGATTGGTGCGGATGATCGCGACCGGGCATTGCGCCTCGGCGACCAGCGTGGTGGCGGTCGGCCCCAGCAGGCCGTCGGATGCCCACCCGCGCCTGGACGTGCCGACGCAAACGAGTGCCGCGTCGCGCGATTCGTCGACCAACACTTTGCCGGGATCGCCTGAGAGGATTGCCGTTTCGACCTCGACCGGCTTTTTCGCCTGTTGTACCGCGCACTCCGCCCGGGACAGCGCCATCTCGGCGCGCTCCAGCTCCCACTCGGAGAGCGGCTCCGACCCCGTGTCCCGGCGAGGGATGACGTAGACGAGGCGCATCGGCAGCTGCCGGCTCAGCGCCTCATCGACCGTCCACTTGGCGGCGTTAACCGCGGCTTGCGAGCCGTTGACGCCCACGACCACCGACTTGGCGTCCAGCTGGTTCATGTCGGCTCCTGACTCTTCAAATTTCAGGCTATTGCCGCGCCGCTCGTTGCAGAGGGGTCGTTAGGCCTTATCTGGGTAGCCGTTCGTCATTTGCAAGGTCGCAGGGTTCTGCCGATTGGGCGAACAGCTTCTCGACGTCCGCGCGCAGGCAGGCGGCGGTGCCGGGCGTCATCAGCATCGCCGCGCCCGCCGCGATGCCCAGCCGAACGGCCTTGACCAGCGGCCAGCCGCGAGAGAGCCCGACCGTGATGGCCGCGACCATCGCATCGCCGGCCCCAACGCCGCTCCCGCCGGGCATCGGAATCGCCGAAAAACGCTGGCTGGCATGGGCCGTCGCGAGCAGCGCGCCCTTTGACCCCAGGGACACCAGCACCGTTTCCGCGCGACCACTGTCGACGAGTTCGTGTGCGGCCGCGAGCTGTTCGGCCTCGGTTTCCAGGGAACGGCCGACGCATTCCCGCAGCTCCCGCACGCTCGCCTTGAGGAGGAACACACCCGAGGAGACGTGCCGCAGGCCGCCGCCGGAGGTGTCCAGGATCAGACGGGCCCCGACGTGGCCGCACATGTCGGCGACCCGCTGATAGAAGTCGGTGGTCACGCCCGGCGGCAAGCTGCCGCTCGCCACCACGAATTCGGCCGACTTCGCCGCCATCCGCAGCTGTTCGAGGCAGTGCGCCTGTTCGCGCAGCGTCAGTTGCGGCCCCGGCAAAACGAAGCGGTACTGGCGGCCGCTGCTGTTCTCGTTGACGGTGAAGCTCTCGCGCGTGGCGGCGCCGATCGGGACTTGCCAAAACGGCACGCCCTCGTCGGCGAGCAGCCGCGCGATCAGGCCACCGGTCGTCCCGCCGGCGGGAAAGACCGCCAGCACCGACCCGCCGAGCTCGTGCGCGATGTGCGCGACGTTGATGCCGCCACCGCCGGGGTCGTAACGGGTTTCGGCGCAGCGCAATTTGTCCGTCGGGCGCACGACGTCGACGCTCGTCGTGATGTCCAGCGCCGGGTTCATGGTCAGCGTGACGATTTGGGGTCGGCTCCCAGGCGGCCGCGCCGGCGTCTGCATGGTCGTTGACTCCGCTCGCTGTCGTCGGCTACAGGCCGGACGGGTAGGTTTCCGGCGTTTCGCCGGCGATCCAGAGGCTCGTCACCTCAAGGGGTTCGAGCGCCCGGGTCTGGTCGATGTGAATCATCGCGTCGAATTGGTCGGCCGGGCGCACGTGAAAGTAATGGCTTTGCCGTTCCGTCTCGGGCCGGTAAATCACGCCGACGGCACGTCCCAAGCGGACCGTGCTGAGCGGGTCCGCGGCCGCGGGGCTGATGGCCGCCGACACCAAGAAGGCGCCCCTGCCTGTCTCGTGCAGCAGTTCCTCGATGCTGCCGTTGAGCGCCGGGCGCACCGCCTTTCGTTCGGCCACGCCGCCCCACTCGCTGGCCGCGGTCACGGTGCCGGCGTAGGTGCTGAATCCGATGAGACGCGCCTGGTTGCCGTAGCGCTGACGGGCGAGCTGACCAAGCGTGAGTTGCCCGTCGGCCCACACCTCGGTTGCCCGCGCGTCCCCGACGTGAGAGTTGTGCGCCCACACCACGATTCGGGCCGGCGGCGCATCCTGGTGGCGATCCAGATGATTCAGCAACGCCTCGAGGGTCTGAGCCATGTGCCTGTCACGCAGGTTCCACGAGCTGACGCGCCCGCTGAACATCGCGCGGTAGTACACCTCCGCGTTGCGCACGGTTTGCGCGTTCTGCTGGGCATAGAACAGCTCGTCCTCGGCCAGCAGCCCGTCCCTGCGCGCGTAGGCGAGCGCGTTGCGCTGGATCTCCACCAATTGCTCGACCGCTTGGTTTTCGCACGACGGGCCCGCGCCGTACGCCGCCGCGAAGCCATACGCCTGACCGTCGTCGGCCGCGGCGTGGTCGAAGCAGGCGTAACGCTCCCGCGCCCGCGCCGCCGCCCTGGGGTCGATCTTGTCGAGGTAGGTGATCACCTCGTGCATCGACCGGTGCAGGCTGTAGAGGTCCAGGCCGTAGAAGCCGGCCTGCCGCCGACCATTCGACTCGTGGAGTTTGTTGTAGGCGCGCAACCAGTCGACGAAGTCACGCACGACCGTGTTGCGCCACATCCAGGCGGGGAAGCGCTCGAATCCGCTCAGCGCATCGTCCGCGCTGTCGTCGTCGCCCAGACCACGCACATAGCGATTGACCCGGTACGCGTCGGGCCAGTCCGCCTCCGCGGCGACGGCGCAGAAACCCTTCTCCTCGATCAGCCACTTCGTGATTACCGCCCGAGCCTCGTAGAACTCATGGGTCCCGTGCGAACTCTCACCGATCAGCACGATCCGCGCGTCGCCGACCAGCTCCTCCAGCGTTTCGCTCGACGGGATGCCCTGCGGCGCATCGATGGCCACACTGCCGATGACCTCGGCCGGCGTCCGCGCCGGAGATGTGTTCGTCGGCGCCTCGGTGGTCGGGGTAGCGAGCAGCCGGCAGACCTCTTCATCGGTGACCTGGCGGAAATCCCAGAACGACTCCCCCACCGCATGAAACGGGGTGGGCATCGACGCGCAGACGACGTCGTCCACCTGGCCGGCGAGTTCCCGGCAGGTGGATTCCGGGGCCGCCGGCACGGCGACCACGATGACCGCGGGCTCGGCTTCGCGCAGCGCCTGCACGGCCGCGAACATGCTTGCGCCGGTGGCCAAACCGTCGTCGACAAGGATGACCGTCTTGCCGGTGACGTCGAGGGGTGGGCGACCGTCGCGGTAGGCCGCCTCGCGCCGGACGAGCTCCCGGCCTTCGCGCTCGGCGACGGCGCGCAGTTCCTGCGAGGTCAGTCGCAGTCCCCGCACGACATCGTCGTTGACCACGACGCGGCCCCCGCTCGCCAGCGCCCCGACCGCAAACTCTTCGTGGCCGGGGGCGCCGAGTTTGCGCACGATGAAGGCGTCCAGCGGCGCGTGCAGCGCGGCCGCCACCTCCCACGCGACTGGGATGCCGCCTCTGGCCAGGCCCAGGACGATGACGTTCCGCCGGTCGCGATAAGCGCCGAGGAGGCTTGCCAGCACCCGGCCGGCCTCGCCGCGGTCGCGGAACACGCGCCGCGGCGCGTGCCGGGTGGCATCGGCTGCTCTGGTCATGTCGTCAGTCGGCGGATCGCACCTGGACGCGCCGCTCGGCCGGCTTGGGCTCCGACATGCCCACGGTGACAGTCAGGATGCCCTTGTCATAGGTGGCCTCGATGCTGTCCTCGTCGGCGCCGGCCGGCAGCGAAACGGTGCGGGTGAAAGAGCCGTAGGAGAATTCCGAGCGCCCGTCGAAATCCTTCTTCTCGCTGCGCTCAGCCTTGATGGTCAGCTGTCCGTCGCGCACGGTGATCTCGACGTCCTTGGCGGGATCGACACCGGGCATCTCGGCGCGCACCACGTAGCGGCCGTCCTTCATCTCGTCTTCCAGCCGCATCACGCGGCCTTCGTAGACGGGGCGCAGTCCGGCCAACGGGGGGAAGCCGGCGAACAGCTCAGAGAACTCAGGGAAGAGCGACCTCGGCTGACGCCGAACAGAGAGGGTGCTCATGCTGTCTCCTAGAACTCGACATTTGTGGCAGTGACGAGTCCATCCGACCAGTCGGCCGCGAACCGCGGTAGGGACGGAAGTCCCGCTGTGGCGGGCCGTTCGTCGGCTCAGCCCTCGTCAGCCGGAAAGCCGGGCCCGAGCGGCGATGTAGGCCATCACCCGATCGAGGATGAGGTCGTATGTGTCGCCATCCTCGACGAGACGGTCCAACCCCTCGCGGCGAAGGAAGCCGTCGAGCCGTCGGTCCAGCGGCCAATCCGCATAGGTGTCGTCCGCGTACGGCGACCGCAGGAACTGCCACGCGAGCGTGTCGACGTCACCGTCGGTCAGCAGCGGTGGACCGCTTGGCAGAGAGGACATTTCAATTCCTGTTGCCCGCCGTGCGCGCCTGACCCGCGATGGCCGCCTGCATCGCGGCGAACCGCGACCGCGCCCGCTTGTCGGCGGCTCGCTGCTCGGCCGCCGTGACGACGATCGCGTCGGGGCCCGGGAACACCGTCGCCCGTTCGTCGGTGTCGAGCCACCGAACTTGGTATGGCGGCTCGCCTTCCGCCGACCGCACCTCGGTGATCAACCCGCGCACGTCCCGGCGTCCGATGGTGCCGCCCTTGATCACCAGCCAGTCCCCCACCTTGGCCTTCATCGCCGGATCTCCAACACGTCGCCCAAGGGCCGCCGCGGCGTCGGCTCGGGGGTCAACTCCCCCTCGGGTTCGATGCCGACGCGGACCAAAACTTGGGGAACCGCGGCGGGCCGCATCGTCAGATCCGAAATGACGTCGCGACTCGATTGCAGCTCCGTGAGGTGCGTTACCGGGCAGGTGGCCAGGCCGGCCATCGTGCACTCCAGCAGGATCGCCGAAAGCGCCTCGCCGCAGTTGAGCGCATCGACCCGCGCGTCCCCGGGTGTGGACAGCACGAGGATTTTCGCCTCGTCGTAGGTGCCCGCGGAGCTCCGCTCGTCGGACGGGTCGATGGGGAACCGGCGGTTGACGTCGACCCGTCGGGCGTCCGACTCCGAGGCCAGCGCACCTTCGGGGATCCCTTCCGCCTCCCGCAACGGCGATGTCCACCAAAGCAATTCGTGCTGATAAGAATCGTCGTAGCGACGTAACTCATCGGTGAGCCGGGACGCCTCGGCCAACCGCGGCCGCGCATCGTCGCTCAGGACGTCGAGGGTCACCAGCTCGTCGTCGAACGAGCTGCGCAATACGGCTTCGAACGACGGCCAGTGCCTCGGCGCGCGAAACGGCAGCCGGTTGGTCCGGCGACGCGGTATCGCGTCGGCGCGATCCCGCCTGGCCTGCGTCACATAGTCGAGAGAGGCGAAGTCGGCCGCGGCGAGGTGGTCGAGATTGTTCGGGTTGGGGAACTGATCGACGTTGGTGTCCCAGCCGGCGGCGGCCAGCGCGACCCGAAAATGATCCAGCGCGGCGCCGCAGCTCATGATCGCCTCGCGACCCGACCTGTCGGTCGCCGTAACTGTCCGGTGCGGGTCGATGAACAGGTCGACGCTCGCCTTGTGCACCACCCAGCGCCAGGGCTGAATGTTGTGCAGCGACGGTGCGCGGCACGCCAACTCCACCGCGCTGGTGATCACGCCGGTATCCACCGTCGTCTGGGTCATTGCGCACGCTCACTTCCTGTCCCATCCCGACCCTCGGGCATGCGCGCGTTCCGCCGCCAGGGTCCTTGGTCCCCGGGTGGGCGACGCCGGTCCATTGATGACTTTCGTCTCTATTGCGGCATTGCGAGCCGGGCAAACGATGAACATGCCCAGGCGACAGAGCCGGCCACACCGCTAGGACCCCCCATGGACGTCATCCACAAGACCCCTGACGACTGCGTCGTCCGCCCCAACCTCACCGATTACCAACAAGCGCGCGCGCAGTTTCACTGGTCCGACGTACCGGCGTTGTGCGAGGGCATGGGACCCGGCGGCTGCAACATCGCCTACGCCGCCGTTGACCGGCATGCGGAGGGCCCGACCGCGACCCGCACCGCGTTGCGATTCATCCTCGACGGGGGCTGGGACGGCGCGATCACCACCCGAGACCTCAGCTACGCGGACCTCGGCCGGTTCACCAGACGATTCACCAGTGTCCTGCGTTCGCTCGGCATCAGCAAGGGCGACCGCGTGTTCACGATGATGAACCGCTCGCCCGAGCTCTACATCGCGATGCTGGGTGCGCTTCGCAACGGCAGCGTCGTTTCGCCGCTGTTCTCCGCTTTCGGGCCCGAGCCCATCGCGACCCGGGTGAACATCGGGCAGGCCGACGTCCTGGTCACCACCGAGGCGCTCTACCGCCGCAAGGTCGCCAAGATCCATGACCGGCTGCCGTCGGTGCGGTATGTCTTCGTCGTCGACCAAGTCGGCACCGCCGATCCCCTACCCGGAACGCTCAACTTCTGGCAGTGGGTGGACGCGGCCGACGAGGACGCGCCGATCGAGCCGACCACCGCCGACGACCCCTCGCTGCTGCACTTCACCAGCGGCACCACCGGCACCCCGAAGGGCGCCATCCACGTGCACGGCGCGGTGGCGATGCACTATCTCACCGGCCTGTACGCGCTGGACCTGCATCCCGACGACACCTATTGGTGCACCGCGGATCCCGGCTGGGTGACGGGAACCTCCTACGGCATCATCAGCCCGCTGCTGCACGGGGTCACCTCGATCGTCGACGAGGCCGAGTTCGACGCCCAGCGGTGGTATCAGATCCTGCAGGACCAGGGCGTGTCGGTGTGGTACACGGCACCGACCGCGATCCGGATGCTGATCAAGGCGGGCCCGGAACTGCCCGCGCAATACCGCTTTCCGCGCCTGCGGTTCATCGCCAGCGTGGGCGAACCGCTCAACCCCGAGGCCGTGTGGTGGGGAAAGCGGGTGCTGGGCTTGCCGATTCACGACAACTGGTGGCAGACCGAGACGGGCGGCATCATGATCGCGAACACGCCGGCGTTCGACATCAAGCCGGGATCCATGGGCCGGCCGCTGCCCGGCGTGGACGCATTCATCGTGCGCCACAACGACGACGGCACGACCACCGTGGTCGACGAGCCCGATGTCGAGGGTGAGCTCGCGCTCAAGCCGGGCTGGCCCTCGATGTTCCGCGGCTACCTGGGTGCCGAGGAGCGCTACCGCAACGCCTTCGCCGATGGGCTCTACCTGAGTGGGGATCTCGCGAAGAAGGACGCCGACGGCTACTTCTGGTTCGTCGGGCGCAAGGACGACGTGATCAAGTCCGCGGGGCACCTGATCGGCCCGTTCGAGGTCGAAAGCGCGCTCACCGATCACCCGGCGGTTGCCGAGGCGGCCGTCATCGGCATACCCGACCCGACCGTCGGCGAAATGGTGAAAGCCTTTGTCACGCTGAAGAACGGCGTGGTGGGCGACGAAGACCTGCGCCGGGAATTGATCGGCCACGCGCGCAAGCGGCTGGGCGCCACCGTGGCGCCCAAGGAGCTCGAGTTCGTCGACTCGTTGCCGCACACCAGCAGCGGCAAGATCATGCGCCGGCTGCTGAAGGCCCGCGAACTCGGGCTGCCCGAGGGCGACACCTCAACCATCGAGAGACAACCGGACCGCCACGCCGAGGGGGTGCCGTCGTGACAGACACAAAGTTGGCCCATGAACTGTTGTCGGACATGGTTCGCGTGCGCCGCATGGAGGAGAAGTGCGCGGAACTCTACAGCGCGGCCAAGATTCGCGGGTTCCTGCATCTCTACGTCGGCGAGGAGGCCGTCGCCGCCGGGTCCCTGCGCGCGCTGGCCGACGACGACGCGGTGGTCGCGACGTACCGCGAGCACGCGCACGCGCTGCTGCGCGGCATCCCGATGACCTCGATCATGGCCGAGATGTTCGGCAAGCAGGAGGGCTGCTCCCGCGGCCGGGGCGGGTCGATGCACCTGTTCGACGCGTCGAAGCGGTTTTACGGCGGCAACGCGATCGTCGCCGGCGGCCTGCCGCTGGCGGTGGGCATCGCGCTGGCCGACTCCATGCTGCAGCAGAAGCGGGTGACGGCCTGCTACTTCGGTGACGGCGCGGTGGCCGAGGGCGCGTTTCACGAGTCGTTGAACATGGCGGCGCTGTGGCACCTGCCGGTGTTGTTCTGTTGCGAGAACAACCTTTACGCGATGGGCACCGCGTTGGAGCGGGCACAGTCGCAGACCGACCTCACCGTCAAGGCGGCGTCGTACCGCGTGCCGACCATGGCCGTCGACGGGATGGATGTCGAGGCCTGCCACGTCGCCGCGCAGCAGGGCGTCGATCATGTCCGCGACACCGGCGGACCGTTCTTCATCGAGTTCCGCACTTATCGATTCCGGGCGCATTCGATGTTCGACCCCGAGCTGTACCGCGACAAGGGCGAGGTGGCACGATGGCGCGACCGCGACCCGATCCGGTCGTTCACCCACAGGTGCCTGGACGACGGCACGCTGTCCGCCGAAGACGTTCGGGAGATCGAGGATTCGGCCGTCGCCGAGATCGAGGCCGCGGTCGCCTTCGCCGAGGCGGGCACGTGGGAGGACGTGGCGGATCTCGAACGCGACGTGCTCACCCCGACTCCGGAGGAGGCACGATGAAAACCACCAAGACGACCTACCGGGCCGCGGTTCACGACGCGATTCGCGACGCCCTGCACGACGACCCGCGCGTGGTGCTGATGGGTGAGGATGTCGGCCGCTACGGCGGAACCTACGCGGCGTCCAAGGGCCTGCTGGACGAATTCGGACCCGAGCGGGTGCGCGACACGCCGCTGTCGGAGCTGGGCTTCGTCGGGATCGGAATCGGGGCCGCCCTCAACGGATTACGCCCCATCGTCGAAGTCATGACGGTGAACTTCAGCCTGTTGGCACTCGATCAGATCGTCAATACCGCTGCGGCCCTTCGCCACATGTCGGGCGGGCAGTTCTCGGTCCCGATCGTCGTGCGCATGGCCACGGGGGCCGGACGCCAGCTGGCGGCGCAGCATTCGCACAGCCTGGAGCCCTGGTACGCCCACATCCCCGGCATCAAGGTGCTGGCCCCGGCCACCGTCGAGGACGCCTACGGTATGCTGGGCCCGGCGCTGGCCGACCCCGACCCGGTGGTGATTTTCGAACACGTCCAGCTCTACAACACCTCGTCGGACATCGAAACCCTCGGCCCCACCGACATTTCCGGAGCGGCCGTTCGCCGCGCCGGCAACGATGTCACCGTGGTGGCCTACGGCGGCTCGCTGTGGAAGGCGCTCGACGCCGCAAACGAATTGTCGCTGACCGGAATCGATTGCGAGGTAATCGATCTGCGGGTGTTGCGGCCACTTGACGAGGACACCGTATTGGAATCGGTGCGCAAGACGCACCGGCTGGTCGTCATCGACGAGGCCTGGCGCAGCGGCAGTCTGGCCGCCGAGATCACCGCGCGGGTGGTGGAGGGCGCGTTCTACGATCTCGACGCCCCCATCGCCCGGGTTTGCAGCGCCGAGGTCCCGATGCCGTACGCGAAGCACCTGGAGCAGGCGGCTCTGCCGCAAACCGCGCAGATCGTCGCCGCCGTCCAGGGCCTGTTCGGTGAGCCGCCGCAATGATCGAGTTCAAGATGCCCGCCCTGGGCGCCGACATGGACGAGGGCACACTCAACGAGTGGCTGGTCAAGCCCGGGGACAAGGTGACGCGCGGCCAGATCGTGGCGGTCGTCGAAACCACCAAGGCCGCCGTGGAAATCGAATGCTGGCAGGAGGGCACCGTCGGCGAACTGCTCGTCCCGGTCGGCGAAACGGTCCAAGTGGGAACCACTTTGGCGACGCTGCTGGCCCCGGGCGAGCGGGCGGAAAAGCGGGCCCGGCCCGCCGCCAAGCAGCGGTCCGCAGCCCGCGATGAGAAGCCGCCGGCGGAACGCGCCAAGGCGCCCGTCGGGGTCAGTCCCGCCGGCGCCCCGCAGCACCGTCGGTGGGTGTCGCCGGCGGCTCGCCGCCTCGCGATGAGCCTGCACGTCGACATCGACGCGCTGAGCGGCACCGGCCCGCAGGGCGCCGTCATCATCAGCGACGTCGAGCACGCCGCCGCCCACATCCGGCACGCCGCCGCCCAGAAAGCGAAAGAACCCAAAGACAAGGCACCGAGCAAGAACGTCGCGGCCGACCGCGCGGCCGCGATGCGCACGTCGATCGCCGCTGCGATGAGCCGGTCGAAGCACGAGATCCCGCACTACTATCTTGCCGACGAGATCGTGCTGGAGAAGTCGCTGACCTGGCTGACCACCCGAAACGCGCAACGGTCCATCGACGAGCGGGTGCTGCCGGCCGTTCTGCTGCTCAAGGCCGTCGGCCTTGCCGCGCAGCGATTCGGCGAGTTCAACGGATTTTGGCGCGACGACGGGTTCGAGCCCGCGAACGGGGTCCATGTCGGCGTCGGGATCTCGCTGCGCGGCGGCGGTCTCGTCGCGCCGGCCATCCATGACGTTCCAGAAAAGAAGCTCGACGAATTGATGGACGACCTCACCGATCTCGTCGCGCGGGCGCGCTCCTTCTCTTTGCGAAGCTCGGAAATGTCCGACCCGACGATCACCGTCACCAACCTCGGCGACAAGGGCGTCGACACGGTCTTCGGCGTCATCTACCCACCGCAGGTGGCGATCGTCGGCTTCGGCCAGCCGGCCCAGCGGGTCTGCGTCATCGACGGCGGAATCCGGGTGATGAGCACCGTGCAAGCGACGCTCGCCGCCGACCATCGCGCGAGTGATGGCCACCGGGGTGCGTTGTTCCTCAGCGCGATCAACGAGCTGCTCCAGCAGCCCGACCTCCTCGAAAAGTGAGGGAAGTGAGTGCCATGACGACAACGAACGAAGACACCCGGGCGGCGGTCCTTTCCGTGCTGACAAACATCGCCCCGGAGGTCGAGCCGGACGACATCAGCGACGACGCGCTGCTGCGCGACCAGGTCGACCTCGATTCGATGGACTGGCTCAGCTTCCTTCGCGGCATTCACCGGCGGCTGCATGTCGACATCCCCGAATCGGACTACGGGTCGCTTCGAACGCTGGCCGACGTGGTGGGCTACGTCGAAAAGAACTCTTCTGCGTAGGCCTTTCGGCACCTGATCGGCCCCGGCGACCGGGTACAACGACCCTGGCCGCCGGCCGGGTTCGGGCCTACCGTCGATGGTGAAGCCAAACCTCGGCAAGGAATTGACGGCCATGAAAACGACGGTGGACACGCAGACCCTCCGACAAGCGGTGCAGCTCGCGTGCCGGGCTCCGTCGGTGCACAACAGCCAGCCGTGGCGGTGGGTCGCCGAAGACGGGGCTCTGCGGCTGTTCGTCGACCGCGACCGAACGGTGCCGGGCACGGACCGTTCCGGCCGGGAGGCAATCCTCAGCTGCGGCGCCGCGCTCGATCACCTTCGGGTCGCCATGCTCGCATCCGGATGGGGCTCGGAGGTCGAACGGTTTCCCAATCCGAACGACCCAGACCATTTGGCGACCGTCGAATTCCACCCCGTCGAGTACGTTACGAGCGCGCAGCGCGACCGCGCCAACGCGATCCTGCACCGCCGAACCGACCGGCTCCCGATGGGACAGCCCACCTACTGGGACCTCTTCGAGCCCGTGCTGCGCAGCACTTTCGACGAGAGCCTGGTGGCACTCGACGTGCTCCGCGACGACCAGCGCCCCGAGCTGGTCAAGGCGTCACAGCTCACCGAGGCGCTGCGCCGCGACGACGCGTCGTATCACGCCGAACTCGAATGGTGGACATCGCCTTTCGCGATGAACGAGGGTGTGCCGCCGGGTGCGCTGTTGTCCGGCAAGGAAATTGGCCGCGTGGACGTGGCACGGGAATTCCCGGCCCGGACGGAACAGGATCGCCGTCCCGAGGTCGCGGTGGACTGGTCGAAGATCTTGGTGTTGTCCACCCCCGAAGACACCAGGGCGGACGTGCTGCGGTGCGGCGAAGTGTTGTCGAACGTGCTGCTGGAATGCACGATGGCTTTCCTGGCGACGTGCACGCTCACCCATCTGATCGAGCTGGACGAAAGCCGCGACGTCGTGCGCGGCCTGCTGGAACACGACGGCCAACCGCAGGTGCTGATCCGCGCCGGCATCGCGCCGCCGATGGAAGCGGCACCCGCGCCGACCCCCAGGCGTGCGCCGGAGGAAGTGCTGCGGATTTGCTAGCTACGCTTGCCCGAACGGCCAAGCGGTTGAATGACTTTGACCTATCGAAGAAGGGTGGCTGATGTCCATAACCGATGACGGCGTGACGATCCTGCCGGAGCACGAATGCTGGGCGCTGATGTCCGGCGTGGCCCTGGGACGACTGGTCACCAGCGTCGACGGCGTGCCCGAGATCTTCCCGGTCAACTTCGTGGTTCAGCACAAGTCGATCCTGTTTCGCACGGCGGAGGGCACCAAGCTGGTCAGCACCGCGATCAACAACCGCGTGCTGTTCGAGGTCGACGAGCACAACGTGGCGGAGGGCTGGAGCGTGATCGTCAAGGGCAGGGCCCGCTCGCTGCGCACCGACGAGCAGATCCAGGAAGCCGAACGCGCGCAACTGCTGCCGTGGCTGTCCTCCGAGAAGACGCACTACGTGCGGGTGCTTGCGGACATGGTCACCGGCCGCCGGTTCCGGTTCGGACCGCCGCTGCTGGGCAGCCGCGACCGCGCCTGAGTCATCTCACCAGTCGCTTGCGGCGTGGGCGCGGCAGGAACTCGAGCGACAGCAACACCAGCAGCGCAGCCGGGATGTGGTGGGCGCACAGGACCACGTACCGTCGCTCGGCCACGCAATGGAACTTGTTGAGGTAGCGGTACAGGGACTCCAGCCGGATCAACGGGTCGAGCAGGTGGATCAACCGATACGCGGCCCGTTGCAGCGGCGTCGGGTTCTCGGCGTCGAAGATCTCCGGGAAAGCGGCGAACGCCAGCGAAAGCCGGAGCGCTCCACTGAGTTTCGCTTCGCCGATCATGTCCACGCTGAGGCGCTCGTCGACACCGTTCGGGGCGTCGGGGCGGCGGAACGGTGCGTCGAGGCTGACCTCGAGTCCCGCGTCGGCCGTGGTGTAGCGGTGAAACGCCACCACCCGCCCGGACCGGTCGCGCGCGATGGCCAGCTTGATGCCGGGATAGCGGCCCTGCAGGGCCCCGTCCAGGTTCATGCAGAAGCCGCGTTCGGTCCGCGCTGCGCGGTGCGCGGCATACAGCACCTCGGTCAGCTCGGCGAAGAGCGCTTGGTCGAGCCCTTGCTCGTCGACGATCTGCGTGGTGACCCCGCTGTTGCGGGTCCGCTGCACCGCCTGGCGCAGGTTGCGAAAACGGCGCCCCGCCAACGTGAAGCGCGGGACGTCGACGACGACGTCGCGGCCGATCGGCACCGTGATCATCTGCTGGCCGACGACGTCGTTGCGCCACAGGCTGATGTGCCGCTCGCCGGCGGCCAGCACGATGATCTGCCAACCGCGGCTTCGGCACATCCGGACGAAATCCGTTATTAACGCCTCGAATTGGGTGGCGTCGCCGATCGGGTCGCCGCTGACGACGGCGAACCCGAGCCGGGTGCGGTAAGCGATCGCCGCGGACCGGTCCGCGTTGAAGTAATAGCTCTTGGACGAGTGCATGGCGAAGGGCGACAACGGATCCTCGCGAGTGGCGTCGACGAGCGGCCACACCTGGTCCAGCAGCTCCGGTTGCGGTTTGGCCGTCGTCCCCAGGACGAGGGCGAGCCCACTGCCGGCGATGAGGAAGTTCCCGAGCACGGCGTACGAGAGGAAGTGGGCAAACACTCCAGCGCCCAGCGCGGCGGCGGCGACCAGCGCGTGCCCGGCGGTGACCGGCCGGCCAAGGAAAATGCCGCGCGCGATGAAGGCCGCCGCGGCGAGCAACGCCACCGACCACCCGAACCGCCCGGGGGTGACCCGCTCGAAGCCGAGATGTCCGCGCACCTCCAGCGCCGCCAGCCAACCCACGGCGCACAGCAGAATTGCCACGCTGCCGAGGCGGGCCGCCGCGACGTCGGCTCTGAGCAGCACCCGTTCGCGGCCCCGCTGCTCGACGGCGCCGGCGATCAACGGCTGCTCGGACACAAGTCAATCTCGCTCTCGACCATTTCGACGCTAACCAGCGCGCCCGCACACCCGCGAGAGCCGTTCGTCCCGGGGCTGTGGCCCTAAGTCCCTTGAGCGATTTCCATTTGCGATAGCACCGGCGCTATCACAAATGAAACCCACCTATTGGTTGGCCGCGCGACAGGTGAGCTCGGCCACCGCCATGCCGACGACTTCCGGCACCGCGCGCGCGACCCGGGGGCTCAAACCGGTCCCGTGACCGGTGTCGGCGACTTCCACCGTCAGCAGCACCAGCTCGTCGGGCACTCGCCCGAGCACCTCGCCCAACGCGTGCGTGCGAACGATATCGATGCTGTGCGAACTCAATCCGTCACTGGCCGCCACGTCGCTCAGGCCGCAGCGCCGGACGCGGCCCGGTGCCGGCGGCGTCCCGACCGCGGCGTCGATCACCACGGCGAGCGCGGCGCCCGACCACGCCTCGAGCAGGCTCGTCGGTTCGGCGATGTCGGTCACCACGCGAACCGCGGGCAGCGCCAACCGGTCCAGCTCGGCGGCCACGGCGACGCCGACGCCGTCGTCGCCGCGGTAGCGGTTGCCCAGGCCGATCACCACGGTCCCGCCCGGCGCGGCCGTCATCCCCGTTGCACCGTCAGCGTCAGGAAGTGCGCGGAACACGAGATGCACGGGTCGTAGCTGCGAATCAGCTGCTCGCACAGCGAGGTCAGCGTGGCATCGTCGAGGGCGAGGTTCCCGGAGACCAGGTTGGCCAGGTCGGCTTCGATGGCCGCCTGGTTCTGCGAGGTCGGCGGGACAATGGTCGCCGCCGAAATCAGCCCGTCCTCGCCGATGCGGTAGCCGTGGTAGAGCAGGCCGCGGGGGGCCTCGCTGACCCCGTGGCCGACTCCGGCGCGCGCCGGGACGTCGACGAACGGGCGCGCCGGACGCTCGTATTCGTCGATGATCCGCAGGGCCTCTTCGATCGCGTAGACCACCTCGACGGCGCGGACGATGATGCTGCGGAACGGGTTTCGGCATTCGGTCGACAGGCCGGCCTGCGCGGCGGCCTGCGCCGCCACGGTTGAGAGCGCCGCGGAATTCAGCGAGTACCGGGCCAGGGGCCCGGTCAGGTGGCGGCCGCCGTCGAGCGTCGCGTGCAGGGCGGTGGAGTGGGGCACCTGGGACTCGACGACGTGGTCGGTGAACTCGGCCACGGGAAACGGCGGGCCGACGCTTCGCGCGATGGCGCCGTTCTCGATCGGGTATCGGCCGGGCGCCGTGAGCGCCAGGAACTCGTGGTCCAGCTCGAGGTCGGGGAACTCGAAGCGCGACACCCATTCGACCGTCGCGAGCGCGTCGTCCAGCGCCCGGCGCAACTGCTCCTCGAGCGGCGCGAAGTCCGATCGCGTTGGCACCGAATAGAATCCGCCCAGCCGCACGTTGACCGGGTGGATCGCGCGACCCCCGACGAACTCCATCAGCTGGTTGCCCGCCTTCTTCAGCGACAGCCCGCGCTCGACGTCGCGCGCGTGGTCGCGCGCCATGCCGATGATGTCGGGGTAGCCGAGGAAATCCGGCGCGTGCAGCAGGTAGATGTGCAGGATGTGGCTGTGGATCCACTCGCCGCAGTAGAGCAGGCGGCGCAGCTCGACGAGCTCCTGGTCCACCTCGACACCACAGGCGTCCTCGATCGCGTTGCACGCGCTGACCTGATAGGCGACCGGGCAGATGCCGCACACCCGCGCCGTCAGGTCGGGTGGCTCGGTGTGGGCGCGTCCGCGCAGGAACGCCTCGAAAAACCGGGGCGGCTCATAGATGTTCAGCTCGACGCTTTCCAGTTGTCCGTCCTTCAGGGCGACACGCAGCGCGCCTTCGCCCTCGACGCGCGTCAGCGTGCCCACGCTCAGCGTGCGGGTCGACGGGTTCACCGCTTGTCCCGTTCGGCCGCGAAGGCGGTGACGTTGAACGTCGAGAACACCCGGTCGACGGCGCCGTCGGACATCCCATCACGGCGCAGCAGCGGGATCAGCGTCGCGGTCCGCGGCGCCGCCGAGGGCCCGAAACAGCCGAAGCAGCCGCGATGGTGCCGGGGACACAGCGCCCCACAGCCGGCGTGGGTGACCGGGCCGAGGCACGGAATCCCTTCCGAGACAACGACACACGTGACGCCGCGGAGCTTGCACTCGGTGCACACCGTCTTGGCCGGGATCTGGGGCTTGCGCCCGATCAGCAGGGCCGCAAGGGTGTCGAGCAGCTGGCCGCGGTCGATCGGGCAGCCGGGCAGCTGGTAGTCGACCTTGACGTGCGCCGACGCCGGCGTGGAGGTCGCCAGCGTGTCGACGTACTCCGGTTTGGCGTAGACGACGGAGGCGAACTCGGCGACGTCGGCGAAGTTGCGCAGCGCCTGCACTCCCCCGGCCGTCGCGCACGCACCGATGGTGACGAGAACCTTTGACTGCTCGCGGATCTCACGGATGCGCTGCTCGTCGTGGTGGGTGGTGACCGAGCCTTCCACCAGCGACACGTCGTACGGTCCGCCGACCATCGCGCTGGACGCCTCGGCGAACGTGGCGATCTGCACCTGGTCGGCCAGGGTGAGCAGCTCGTCCTCGCAGTCCAGCAGGGTGAGCTGACAACCGTCGCAGGACGCGAACTTCCACACGGCCAGTGTGGTCGGGCTCATCTAAAGCTCCTTCACGGAAAGCAGCGGGCCGGCGACGTCGTAGCCGACGACCGGGCCGTCGCGGCACAGCAGCAGCGGACCCAGCTGGCAGTGACCGCACCACCCGATCCCGCATTGCATGTTGCGTTCCAGCGACACCCGAATGTCCTGGGCGGCCACGCCTTTCGCCAGCAGCGCCTCGGCGCCGAATCGCAGCATGGGCTCCGGCCCGCACAGGAATGCGGTGGTGTTATCGGGGTCGAGCGTGAGCCGGTGCAGCGGCTCGGTGACCAGGCCGACCTCGCCCCGCCAGCCCTGGACCGGGACGTCGACCGTGACGTGCAGTTCGATCTGCGGGTCGTCGGCCCACTTTTCGAGTTGTTCGGCGAACACGAAATCCGCCCGCGAGCGCGCGCCGACGATGAGCGTCACCTTGCCGTAGCTCGATCGTCCGGCCAGCGCGCCCAGCACCGCCGGACGCAGCGGGCACAGGCCCACGCCGCCGGCGACCAGGACCAGGTCGCGCCCGACGGCTTCCTGTAGCCCCCAGGTGGTGCCGAAGGGACCGCGGACGCCGATGACGCTGCCGGGTTCGGCGTTGTGCAGGGCCCGGCTCACCGCCCCCACCGCGCGGATGGTGTGGGTGATCGAACCGTCGGTCACGGTGGGGTCGCCGCTGATCGAGATCGCGGCCTCGCCCACGCCGAACGCGTAGAGCATCATGAACTCCCCCGGCAGCGGGGTCCGCAGCGACTCGCCGACGGGCTCGAGGCACAGCGTCGCCGAATCGGGGCTCTCCACGATGCGGCTGCGCACCCGGTACGGCACCGGCGCCATCGCCGATGCGGGCTCACCCCGCTCAGTCATTGCCGGCCATCTTGTTCATCTCCGCGGTGATGTCGATGCCGGTGGGGCACCAGGCGATGCACCGACCGCAGCCAACGCAGCCCGACGTGCCGAACTGGTCGTGCCAGGTGCTCAGCTTGTGGGTCAGCCAATGCCGGTAGCGCGACGCCCCGGACTGGCGCACGCTGCCGCCGCCGTGGACGTAGGTGAAGTCGAACTCGAAGCACGACGCCCAGTGCCGCCAACGCTCGGCGTGCTCGCCGGTGAGGTCGCTTACGTCCTCGGTGGTGGTGCAAAAGCAGGTCGGGCACACCATCGTGCAGTTGCCACACGTCAGGCAGCGGCTGGCCACCTCGTCCCACTGCGGCGATTCCCGCGAGGCGATCAGCAGCTCCCGCAGGTCCGTGTCCGGCATCCGGCGGCCCATGTGCTGGGCCGCGTCCTCGACATCGGCACGCGCAGAAGCGATTTCGTCATCGCTCGCGTCCCGGTGCGCCACCGCCGCGAGGACGTCGCCGCCTTCGTCGCTGCCGACGTCGACGAGGTATGACGGCGCGTCCCCGTCGAGGCGCTCCGTCAGGGCCAAGTCGTAGCCCGGCCCGGCCGCGGGGCCGGTGCCCATCGATGCGCAGAAGCACAGCCCGCCCGGCTCCGTGCAGTTCACCGCGACGATGAAGGCCCGTCGCCGCCGGCCGACGAAAGAGCTGTCCGGATACTCGGAGCGGCCTAGCACCCCGTCGAGGGTCGAGATCGCCGCCAGGTCGCACCCGCGCACGCCGAGGAACGCGTAGCGCGGCGCTGGCCCATCTGGTTCGGCCTCGCTCGTCCCGTCCCGGGTGCCGGCCCACAGTCGCTGCCGCGGCGGATGCAGGAATTGTTTGAACGACTGCGGCCCGGCCGAGTGCCCGAAGGCGGCGTCGTCGTCGCGGCGGCGCACCCGATAATGCCCCGGAGAGACGTCGACACCCCAGCCGCGCGGCAGCTCGTCCGCGGATTGCAGCTCCGCCAGCACGATCGCGTTGTCCCGCAACGTCGGACCGACTACCCGGTAGCCCCGCTCGATCAGCACCTCGACCAGCCGGTGCAGCCCGGCCGCGTCGAACGACGCGACCCGATGGCGTTCGCCGTCTCCGCTCACGGGCACACTTACTCGTTCACCCACTCGACGAAATCGGTCAACTCGCGCCGCGGCGTCGCGGGCAGCGGGTCGGCGTTGATGGGCGCCCAGCCCACCCGGAGCAGCATCTGCGGGTAGTTGCCGCCGCCGAAGATGTCGGAGCGAACCAGTTCGCGGGTGTCGGCGATCTCGAGTGGTTCGGTGACCGGGCAACTGGCCAGTCCCATCGACGTCGCGGTCAGGAGCACGACGCTGGTGGCCTCGCCGGCCCGCAGCCGCGCCAGCCGGTCGTCGGCCCGCGTCCCCAGCGCGAGCACCACGGCGTTGTCCTCCTCGGAGGACGATTCGGGCGCCTGCGGCAGCGTGGGGCCGGCGAAAAACCGCCCGGGTATCTTCGCCGCCGGGTCCGAGGCCGGCGTGCTGTGCGCGGGAACGCCCGCCACCGACGCGTAGCGCCCGCTCCACGCCGTCAGCTCGGCGAGGTAGTCGCGATTGAAGTGCTCCGCAACAGATTCGGCGACGATCTTGTTCAGCTTGTCGAGGTCCTCGACCTGGCACAGCGTCACGCCGTTTCGGGCGGCCCGGGCGGCCATCAGCGCGATGTCCCCGATGGGCACCGGCCAGGAGCTGTAGTGGCGACGGTCGGTGCGGCGCCGCGGTATCGCGGCGGCGAGCGCAATGTCGACGGCGTCGGCCGGGTAGGGCGACAACTCGATCGCGGCAAGGTGATTGGGGTCGTCCGGGTTCGGTAGCCGGGTCACCTTGGACAGCCAACCGACGGCGGCGAAGGCGACGACGCAGTGATGCAGCGCGGTGCCGCAGCTCAAGATCAGATCCCGGCCGTCCGGGTCGGTGTTGGGCAGCTGGCGTTCGGCGTCCGCGTACAGGTGCAGGCTGGTGTCGTCGACCCGCCACCGCCACGGTTGCGTGTTGTGCACCGAGGGGGCGCGGCCCGCCAGGGTCAGGACAGTCCGGACTGTGCCAGCATCCGGAAAGCGCGCGTTCATCGCTGTGGTTCCCTTCGGTAAAGCTTCGTCACGTCAACGATCGCGTAGGCAGAACGTGACGTGCGAGAGCACGACGGCACCTGGCAAAAGGACTTTGGGCCAATTGCGGAGCTCGACATGACAAGTCCTAGGCCGCGATGACGGCGACGTAGACGGACAGTTGGTCGCCGACCGTGCGCGCCGCCGCCCAATCGCCGACGCGGACCGCCCGTTCGAGGTCGTCCGCCAGCGGGCTGTCCGCGCCCAGCTCGGCGAGCCACGCCGACACGACGTGTGCGATCTCGTTACCGCGCACCGCGACGGTGCGACCCTCGTGCAGACGATCGGAGACCCGATACAAACGATCCCTCATGGCAGCCCCCTAGATCGGCTTAAGACTCCATCCGACCACTGCGCTGCGCGGGCCCGTAGGGCCAAATGGACCCGGCTGGGAGTGCTTCGGTCCTTCGTCACCCGGGGTGTTGGGTGGCCGGCCGGCCGCGCGCCGCCAGCGCGCCGGCGAGCGATGTGCCGGCGACCGTCAGCAAGGCGCCGAACATCAGCGCCGAGGCTTCGCCCGGGACGAGAAGGTGTTCCTCGGTGCCTATGGTGGCGGCGGCCACCGGCACGCCGAGCTGCGCGGCGGACAGCACCGCCAGCGTCAGCGGCTGGCCGAGCAGCCTTCCCACGCAATGCGCCAGCACGGCACCCAGACCCAGGCCGAGCCCCAGCAGGATGAGCTTCGGGTGCGCGCCCAACTCGCGCACCTGTAGCGAGGCGCCCAGCCAGACGAAGAACAGCGGGCTGAAAAACCCCTCGGTGATACCGAACAGCTGGCGCGCCAGCCGTCGCGGTTCGCCGACCATCGCGATCACCAGACCCAACGCGAAGCCCGCCAGCATGATCGATACGTGGGTGCTGGTTGCCAGCGCCGCCAGAGCGAACAGGACGACCAGGTTGGTGCGCAATTCCAGTGCGAACCGCCGCTTTTCGGAGTACTTGTGCAGGCGCTGGCGCCAGCCCTTGCGGTCGGCCGCTCGCAGGACGATGAATACCACCACCGCGCAGGCCGCGATGGCGAGCGCGCCGAGCGCCGCGACCGGCGCTCGGCGCAGGTCAATCACCAACGGCAGCAACACGATACTCGCGGCGTCGGCGATGGCGACCTGTACGGTCACCGACAGCACGTCGGGCCCCTGCAGCCGCAGCGCATCGATCACCGGCAGCGCCAGCGCCGCCGACGAGGACGCCATCAGCACCGCGTAGAGCGCGGCGTGCCCGGTGTCGAACGCCTCCCCGAGCGCGACGCCGAGGACCGCCGCGGCGGCGCCCACCGCGACCGCACGCAGCAGCGCCCGCGGCGCCGCCGAACGCAGCTGGGGATCGCGGATCGGGACGTGGGTGCCCACCACGAACATCACCAGCGCAAAGCCGATGTTGGCGAGCAATTGCAGGGTCGGGCTGGTGTCGTCGATGATGCCGAAGCCGGTCTTGCCGACGATGAGCCCGGCGGCGAGCTCGCCGATGACCACCGGAATGCGCAGGTGCGGAACCGACGCCAGCAGCGGACCGGCGAAACCGATCGCGGTCAGCAGTGCCAGGGTGTGGAAGCCGAACGCATGCACGTCAGGGGCCCTTCCGCGCGGTCAGCACCAAGTCATTCTGCATCCCGGTTCGCCGCCGGCAGGCAAGGGCGCCCGGAGAGTCCCGCGACGGCCTTTTCCTGCCCTATGCCGGAAACTCGTCGCTGACCGGCCATCCATACATCTCGAGATGTCGCTTGACGCGTTCGACCTCCTCGGGTGCGGGCATCTGATCCGTGATTTTGCTGATCATGACCCGGATAGTCGTAGCGTCCACCGGCAGGTCGCCGTGCGCGACGAGCTCAGCCGCGATCTGCATGACCTCCCGCTCGGACAAACGCCGACGCAGGACCGCCAGCAACGGGAAGGTGTCAGTGGCCGGAATCCCCGCGGGGTAGCCGGCGCGCAGGAACCCCAGAATCCGTGCGATGGCACCGGAAACAGACATCGGCTCTCCTCGGGCCTGGAAGCTGACTCGGCGCCCGATCTCGACGGCGTGATCGGCGAAGCGTTCGTAGTATCGGCCGAGCAGGGTGACGTCGACGGTGGCGGACACGTCATGGTTCCACGGCCTGTCAATCATCAGGGTGAACAGCTGGCTGTGCAGCTCGTCCATTGCGTCGTCGTCGTGCCGCATTCGCGCAGCGGCGACCGGGTCTCGGGATCGCACGACGTGTCCGGCGACGTTGCTGAGATCGGTGGCGATGCGACCCATTTCGGCGAAGTGACCGATCACCTCGTCGGGCAACGCGCAGGCGGGGTAACGACGGCGTGCGATTTCTGCCACGTGCGACGCCAAAGCACCCATGCGCTCGGCATCGGCGATGTTCTTGAGGTCGCCGATGACCATTCGAAGATCGCCTGCCACCGGGGCTTGAAGCGCCAACAGCGCCAAAGCCTTTCGTTGGGCGGAGCTGCCGTGCCGTACGATCTTGTGGTGGTCGCTATGGACACATTCGGCAAGCGACACATCGGCGTGCAGCACCGCGTGCGTGGCGCGCTGCATCGCACCAGCGGCCCGCGCGCACATGTCGGCGACGGAGGCTGTCAGAGCCTCCAATTGCCGATGGAATGCGGTGCGCATGTGCGCTCACACTAAGGCGGCTGTTGCTACGCGACAACGACTTTGGCTCCTGACAGCACTCGTTGCCAAACTCCGACCGCGGTCGGGACGCGCCGAACGTGCTCATTCGAAGTCGCAGCCGGGGTTGGGTGCGCTGTCGGAGGTGGGCGCGCCGGCCGGATCGATGTAGGTCACGTCGAGGACCAGTGGCGTCGTCCCCAGGTTGCGGGCGAGGTGAACGTGCTCTGGGCCCGTGGGGTCGGTGATGGCAGCCCCGGGGCCGTAGACGCCGTCTTGCTGACAGTCCGAGCCGTAGTGGGTCAACACGCCGGACTTGATGACGCCGTAAATCTCGCCCTGGTGTGTGTGCCAGCCGGTGCTTCCGTTTGGTGCGACCGTGATCTCGCTGACGATGTAGTCCTTGCCGTCGACGGTCTGCTTCGACAGGGTCACCGCGCTGACCGCGATCGGCGGCGTCGCGTGTGCCGTCGCGGGCATCGCGATGGCCGTCGCCAACGCCGCGGACATCAATCCGGCCGGCCGCGCATACAAACGGTTCACTGCGTTCCTCCCTGTCGGCGCCTTAGGACACTAACGGAACCGAGCCAGGTCGCGACCCTTCCGGAACCGACGAGGTTGGCAGAAGATGATCTATGCGCAGGAAGGAGCCCGCTATGTTTCTCCCGACCTCCATTCGGGGCCGGCTAATCGTCGGTGCGATCGGCGCCGGTGCGGTCGCCGGCACGCTATTGGCCACCGCGGGGACCGCCGCGGCCGATCCGCCACCCCGGCCGGCCAACTGCACGGCCGCCGACATCGCCGGTGTCGCAGCGGGTGTCGCCGCCTCGCTGTCGACCTACCTGTACACGCACCCGGACGTCAACGGGTTCTACACCGGACTTCAGGACCAGCCCAAGGACCAGATCCGCGACAACGTGCAGAACTACTTCAACGCCAACCCGCAAGAGCAGGCGGACCTGGAGAACATCCGTCAGCCGCTGGCCGACGCCAGGCAGCGCTGCCAGTGGACGCCGCTGCTGGGCGACAGCAGCGCCACCCCCTAGCGAAGGAGATCGCGATGAACCTGTGGGCGCGGTCGTGGACGGCCGCGGGGGTCACGGTGTTGGCCCTCACGGCGATCCCGGAAATCTATGCCGTCGTGCAGCCCCCCGGCGTGGCCAACGCCGACGTCTGCGCGAGCGTCGGTCGGCGCGTTTCGGTGAGCGGGTGCACCAACGTCGCCGACACGGTCAACACCTACGCCCCGCCGCCGGGCGACTATGCCCCTCTGCCGCAAGACTTTCCGCCACCGAACGTGAGCGTGTGCGCCGGTGTCGGCCGGCGAATCCACGTGAGCGGCTGCACCTAGAAGCGGTGTGGGCGTCAGCCCCCGGCGAGCGCGCGGTCGGCTAGCGCCGCGATCGCCGGCGCCAACAGCCGGGAGTATTCGAGCGTCAGGTGCCCCGCGTCGACGTAGACCAGCGTGTTGCCGACGACGACCGGGCAGCGCTTCGCGGTGCAGAACAGTTCGGAGAGGTCCGCGTACTGCCCGCCGCCGGCTTTGACGGCGGCGGCCTCGGCGGCCATGCCGGGTCGGTCGAACGCGTATGACATGGGCGGCGAGCATTCCGTCGCGTCCTCGAGGTGCTCGGACAGGCAGCCCGGCACCGAGGTGGTCAGGTGCGGAAGCGGCCCGAGCACGAGCACCTTGGCGCCGGTCTCGCGCAGTTGACTCACCAGGCGGGTAAGGCCGTCGTTCCAGGCCGGGTCGTACGAGGTGAAGCCCGAGCGGAATCCGTTGCTGTGGGTGGCGGTGTACCCGCGGAACACGCTCACCATGACGAGCGCGGGGTGCTCGGCGCGGAGCCGGTCCATGATCTGACCGCGCCACTGCCCGCAGCGCTGGATGTATTCGACCAGCGGACTGACCAGCGGGTTGGCGATCGGTAGGTCCATCATCGGGCAGGCCGCCTTGGCCATCGCTTCGAGTCGCCAGGGGCGCTGCGTGCCGATCTGCTGGAACGCCGGAATCCACATCGACGAATGCGAATCGCCGACCATGGCCACCGTCGTCTTGGAGGCGGTGTCGCCCATCGCGCACTCGGGCTGCCCGGCCTGCAGGGGGGCGCGCAGACAGCCGTTGAACAACATGGCCCCGATTTCGCCCGCCGCATCGCCGATCGACGGCTTCAGGTTCGACGGCACGGCCTGCACATCGGCCGATGCCGCGACCGCGGCCTGTACCTGCGAGAACACGTTCTGCACCGCCGCGTCGTAGGCCTCGATGTTGGTCCCCGTCGGGACGGGCCCGGCAGTGATGCTCAGCGGCGTGGCCTGCGCGCCGCGCGCGACCGCGACCGGCATCGGCAGCGAAGACACCCACATCAGCAACGCCACGCCCACGCAGGCCGCCGCCGACGTGGCGAACCCGCCGACCGCCAGGCTTTTCGCCGGCGACTTGCGCAGGACAGCGGCGTATCGCAACGGGTTCTCGATGAAACGCAGGGTGAGCCAGCCCAGCCCGCCGGAGACGACGACCGCCGCCACGAACCTGCCGGCCAGGCCCAGCGGATGGCCCACGATGATCGGGGCGAACACCAGCACCGGCCAGTGCCACAGGTACCACGAGTAGGACAGCCGCCCGATCGCCCGCATCGGCGACCAGGCCAGGACCCGCCCCGCGCCCCGGTTCGGCGTCGAACAGCCGGCGCCGAGCACCAGCGCGGTGCCCAGGACGGGCAACAGCGCGGCGCTGCCGGGATAGGGAATGTCCGGGGTGAAAACGACGCAGGCCCACAGGACCATGGCCGTTCCGACCCATCCCGTGATCACTGCGGCTCGCGCCGGAAGCCGGCTCCAGTACTCGGCCGTCAGGGCCACCAAAGCGCCGACGGCCAATTGCCAGGCCCTGGTGAAGAGCGAAAAATATGCCGCGAGCGGCATCACGTAGGTGATCAGCAGCGACAGCGCGAAAGACACGGTCGCGATCACCGTCACGAGCGCCAGGTACGGCTTCTTCGACACGGGCGCGTCGGTCTTGTCGCGCCGGCGCAGGCGCCGGATCAGCCACGCCGTGCCGACGATCAACGGCGGCCACAACAGGTAGAACTGTTCCTCCACGCCCAACGTCCAGTAGTGCTGGAACGGCGAGGGCGTGCCGCCGGCGAAATAGTCGACCTGCTGGACGATGAACCAGAAGTTCGGGACGTACAACGCGCAGGCGATGGCGTCCTTCAGGGCGCCCTGGGCCTGCACGACGGGCAGCAAGAGGGCCGCGGCGATCGCGGTGATGACGCCCACCGTGGCCGATACCGGCAGCAGTCGCCGGGCCCGGGCCCCATAGAACTTGCGCAGTCCGATGGTGCCGGTGGTGCTCACCTGGCGCCACAGCTGCCCGGTGATGACGAAGCCCGAGATTTCGAAGAAGATGTCGGGGCCGACGAAGCCGCCGCTGACACCGGGCATCGAGATGTGAAAGCCGAGGATGGCCAACAGCGTGAAGCCGCGCAAGCCCTCGATATCGTCGCGGAATCCGGTCTCTGCCGGCCGCTGAGCCTGCACCCGTTCGACGGGGCGAACGGTGTCGGCCTGGCGCGTGGTCACCGGCCTATGGTCCCAGAGGCGCTGCCGTCGGGCAGGAAAATGGCCTCCAGAGGCTCCTGTGAGACCGTTTTCGCTGGTGGCGGGGACCGACCTTCCCCTCACATCATCGGGGCAAACGGCAGCAGCCAGATTACCGACGGATCGACGGAACCCCGGTATTGCGGACAGTAGGCCGCCACCGAAGCGCCGACGAAGAAGCCGGCATCCCGCCGCGAGGAGATGTTCAGATCGGGGTCGTTCATCACCTTGAGCGCCAAGACGCTCGAGTCTTGGCCCTTATCAAGGGCGGCGCACACCGCATGCCCATGCGCGATCACGGCGTCACGGCCGTCGGTGTCGATCCCGTAGTTCTCCAGCGCCGCGACGAACGCATCATCGCTTGGGTCCGCCGACGCTAGTGCTGCCGGCGTCAGCGCGCTGGCGGACAGCAGCATCGCGCCGACTATCCACCACTTCGCGGAACCGACATTCATACCGGTCGCGGCCTCCTGTCGTTACGGGCGATCAATAGATTATGAGTCCGGGATCAGCGGACCCAGTGGGATCGAGGGGGCGTCAACGATCCCTGGCGGGAGGTCGGGCCCGGGCGGCTTCGAGGCCTGTGTCGGGCGCGTCGGCGCCGGGGAAGGAGACGTCGGCTCTGAAAGTGCCACGCCTCCACCGAGTCCCACGGCGCTCCAACTTAGCCCGCAGGAAACGACCGTCCCGGCGATGAGTTGTTTGAGCTTCAGCGCACGTCTCCCAGTCTCGATGGCCCACCCATAGCTCAGCCTTCCTCTGCTTGAGTGCCTAGAGCCGAACGGCTCGACCTCGGACGGGCCCCCCACCACTCCCGCCGGTGCGGCGACGGCGCGGGGCGGCGGAGCGCGGCGGCCGAGCACGCATGTGATCGCGGGCGCGGCTCATCACGTCACCCAGGGTGCGCACGTCGCGATCGGACAGCGAGTCGAACAGCAGCTCGCGCACCACCTCGATGTGGCCGGGCAAGACGGTGGCGACCCGGGCACGGCCCGCCTCGGTGATGCTGACGACGGTGGCGCGCTGGTCGTCGGGCGAACTGGCCCGGGTGATCAGGCCTTCCTTTTCCAGCAGTCCGGCCTGATGAGTCAGGCCGGAGCGGCTGTACACCACCCCGTCGGCCAGGTCGGTCATGGTGAGAGGGCGTTCGGCGTCGGCAAGTTTGGCCAGGATCTCGAACTGCACGTAACTGAGGCCCCCGTCGGCCAGTAACTGCTCCCGCACCGCGTACTGCAGCAGGCTGGCCGCCTCCATCAGCGCGAAGTAGGTCTGCAGCTGGACCGGGGTGAGGGCCTTGACCACACCTCGAGCGTAATGCTTCGACATCGAAGTTCCACGGGCTCGAGGCGTGGCCTCGGCGCCTCGGACTACTCAGTGGGAATCAGGATGGTCTTGCCGTGCAGGCGGCCCGAGTCGGAGTCCTCGTGCACCGCCGCGGCCTGCTCGAGCGGGCGGCGATCGGCGACCTCGATGCGCAGTTGCCCGTCGTCGACGCGGCGGACCAGCCCGGCGAGCTGGGCGGCGTCACTGCGGATGAAGACCCGCTGTGTGCGCACCCCGCGGCCCGGGTTCTGCGGCCCGAAAACCATTGTGCCGACGTGGAATCCGCCGTCGGCGACCACGCCGATCAGGGCTTCGGTCTGCTCGTCGGTGGTGCTGACCAGGTTGAGCACCACGTCGAACGGTGCGCCCTCGATGTCGATCGGCGAGCGGGCGTAGTCGACGTAGTCGACGATGCGGTCCGCACCCAGGCCGCGCAGCCGATCGGCGTCGCGCGCCTTGGCGGTCGCGGTGACGACGGCTCCGGCCTGCTTGGCGAGCTGGACGGCGTAGCCGCCGACCGCACCGGAGGCGCCGTTGATCAGAACCGACTGACCAGCGGCCAGCCCGGCGATGTCGAACAGCGCCTGCCAGGCCGTCAGCGCGGGTTCCGGCAGCGCCGCAGCGTCGGCCAGGGGCACCGACGTCGGGGCGGCGGCCAGCGATTCGGCCGGCACGACGGCGAATTCGGCGGCGGCACCGTCGGCGTCCAGCGGCAGGAAGGCCACCACGGCGTCGCCGACGTCCCAGCCCGTCACGCCCTCGCCGATCTCGGCGATGGTCCCCGCCACGTCGACGCCGGGAATGTGCGGGAAGTCGATCTTGTACACCTCGGCCAGGTAGCCGCCGCGGATGCCGGCATCCACCGGATTGAACGAGGTGGCGGCGACCTTCACCAGCACCTGCCGCGGGCCCGGCACGGGGCGCGGGGCCTCCTCGACTCGCAGAACGTCACTGCCGCCGTATTCGTGGTACCGCACTGCCTTCATGATGTCCCTCCTCGGTCAGTTGCTTCGAGTTCGAAGCAGTTGCGGTGCCTACAACTCGCTTCGATGTCGAAGCAATTCCCCCGGGGCTATGTGATCGTCGTCATGCTTAGGAGACGAGCAACAGCGCGGTGGTGACGAGCATGACGACCGCGGTGACGCCGTGGACTCCCCACGCGATCGACCTGGAGCCGCCGTTGCGCAGCACGATCGCCGCATCGGCGAGCGGAATGGTGGTGGCGGCCAAAATCGCCCAGCCGACCAGGTGGGTCACGCCGGCAATCATCAGGACGATGACGACGAGGCCCGAGGCGATGTCGCGCACGCCCTTGACGCTCAGGTAGGCGCCGACGCCCGGTTGGTCCAGGTCGGGCAACACGCCGTAGCCGGCGGCGGCGACGCGCGGCGCGACGAGGAAACGCGCGCCTATGAAGATGATGCCGGCGGCGAGCAGCCCGGCGAGGACGTAGCCGATGGTGGTGGTGATGGTCATGTCGCGCACTCCTGTTCGTCAGTGAATTGGTGAAAACGAGGTCGGGTCAAGCAATGTCGTCTGAACGTCGATGATGTTCTCGACGTCGAAGCCGGCCATGTCGGCGGCGAATTCCGGGCTGGCCATGATGCGCCGCGTGAGGTCGTCGGGATCGGCGTCCGGTAAGTATCCGATCAGCGCGACGAGCCGGTTGGCACCTTGTTCCGTCCAGACCCCGTGGGTGGTGACACCGAAGGCCTCGAAGGTGGGGAGGTGACGCGCCCAATGAACCGTCGCGTACTGTCGTAAGGCTTCGGGCGATCGCAGGGTGTAGATCCTGAGCTGAAACATCGAAATCTTGCTCCTCGCAGTGGGATTCGGCTGCTAGATCATCATCACCGCGCACAGGGCGGCCACGGCCAGGCCCTGCAGCGACGCCCGGGCGTTGATGATCGAGTCCCACTTCGCTTGCAGCGCACGCCCGTTCGGCAGCGCGCGACCCGCGTCGGCGGCCGCCGTCATCTGCCGGTTTATGGGTGCGCTCACCCGGGTGTACAGCGTGAGCCAGATCAACAGCAGGACCAGCGCGGCGCCCGCCGCGATCGCCTGCGGCCACTGCGCGCCGATCGCGGCCAGGACCGCGCTCGCCGCGGCGGTCACGATCCCGAGCACTCCGGGCAGCGGCATGCGCCCGTCGCCGTATCGGTGCACGCGCCCCATGACCGCGACCAGGGCCGCGTCGTCGACCGACGCCAAGGCCGGTCGCATCACCATCGCGCAGAACACGTCGGTGCCGTAGACCACCGCGGTGCCCAGCACCGCGATCAGCGCGGCGGCCCGGGTGATGTCGTGCAGGTTCATTTCGTAGCTCCCTCACTGGTTGGTGTTAGCAACGCTAACCCCTCTTCGACCTCGCGTCAATAGCATTGCTAGTTTTCCTAGCTGTGATATCTTTGAGCCCATGCCCATCGAGGATCGTCGTGAGCGCGATCGCGCCGCCCGACGCCGGCTGATCGTCGGAACCGCGCGCAGGCTGGCCGAGGCCGAGGGCTGGGATGCCGTCACCACCCGGCGGCTGTCCACCGAGATCGAGTACAGCCAGCCGGTGTTGTACAAGCACTTCGCCGGCATGGAACAGATCGCCGACGCCGTCGCCGTCGACGGGTTCGCCGAACTCGCCGAGGCGGTCCGGGCCGCCCATGCCGACGCCGATGCGGCCAGCGACACTCTGGCCCGGGTCGCCCGCGCCTACCTGGATTTCGCGCGCGACAACCGGGCGGTGTACGACGCGATGTTCACCCGCGCGACCACCATGCGCTTCGCCGCCCAGGACACACCGCCCCAGCTGATCGCGGCCTTCGAAGCGTTGCGCGAGGCGGTCGGCATGGTCGCCGGCGACCAGGACGCCGACACGCTCACCGAGGTGTTCTGGGCCGCGCTGCACGGGCTGGTCACCCTCGGCCGGACCGGACGGCTGCGCCCCGAGTACGAGGCGGAGCGTCTGCAGCTGCTCGTCGACGAGTTCACCGGCAGACGAGAAACCACGCGCTAGGCCAACCGTCGGTCCCCACGTCATGACGAGCAGACGGAAACCTACGGCGAGCCCGGGAATCCGATTATTGTGGAACGGTCGTGTTCACCGCGCGAAGGAGCCGCCGACGGTCAACAGAGGCAAGACCCCGCCGACCGACCCGCTCACACCTGGCGAACGCCGTGCGATGCGGATAGCGGTCGGCGTTTTCGTCGGGGCTATTGCCGCCGGCTCGACAGCATGGGTTTTGACCGACCACTCGTCGGACCCCTACGACCGATCGGGTGATGGCTGTGTGAATGTCACATTCGCGAGTTCGATGGGTGGCGCACTCCAGCACGCATGTGGTGATGCCGCTCGTGACTGGTGTCGCGCCGTCTACGCGCAACATGACGCCCACGCTGAAGCGGTTCAGGCCCAATGTCGCGTCGCGGGGATTGTGCCGTAGGGAATGGTCAAGGGTGGTGGCTCGGCACCCACGAATGTCGTTCTGGTGCATGGCGCTTTCGTGGACGGATCTAGCTGGCGGGCAGTTCATGATCTACTCACACAGGACGGTTATCACGTTGCCGTGGTGCAGAATCCGACCCTGTCACTGCAGGGCGACGCTGCCGCAACGCGGCTGATCGTGGACGAACAAAACGGGCCGGTCGTGCTGGTGGGGCACTCCTACGGCGGCGCGGTCATCACCCAGGCGGGCACCCACGACAAGGTCATAGCCCTGGTCTACATCGCGGCTTTCGCGCCGGATAAGGGCGAGTCGGTGAGAACGTTCTACGGCGACCCGAACGCGGCGGGGTCACCACTCGTATCGGCGCCCGGCGGGTTCCTGTTCCAGGACCGGCAGGGGTTCCATGAGTCATTCGGCGCCGACCTGTCGGCCGAAGATGCCGCGTTCATGGCCAGCGCGCAGGTCCCGTTTGCCTTGGAAGCCATGGCTGAGCCGGTCACCGAAACCGCCTGGCGCACCAGGCCCAGCTGGTATCTGGTCGCAACCGAAGACCGCATGATTCCAGCGTCAGCCCAGCGCGCAATGGCGCAACGGGCCGGTGCCACGACCATCGAGGTGCCCGCCAGCCACGCCGTCTACATGTCGCAGCCGGCCCAAACGGCAGCCCTCATTCGGCAGGCCTGCCCCTAGGCGAATCGCGCCACACGCGTCGCATCGCCAAGCCGTTGGCCATGAACGCGAAGGACTTTCATAAACCGGGCTTGAACCTGTAGGTCTCGCCATGAGCGAGGTAGACGAACTCCGTCCTCGCGGTCGAAGTCTGCGCGGCCTTCTTGAAGTCATCGAGTCCGGACAGGAATACCGAGAAGTCATTGTAGTGGATGGGGATGGCTGTGCGAGGTTTGGTGATCTCGACAGCCTTCACTCCTTGCTCGCCGGTCATCGTGACAACCGTGACGAGGAAGGTGGTGCCACCCGTGTGAATGAGACCGAGGTCTATGCCGGGGTAACGACGCGGGATCTCCTCGAGGCTGTCGAATAGCATCGTGTCCCCGGTTATGTAGAGCCGGTACAGGTGATCGGACTTGCGGCCGAAGTCGAGCAAGTGCCCGTTAACCGGCATCAACAGCGCGTTTACCGCTTCGTCGGTGGCATGCTTGCCCGGCATGGCGGTGATATTCAGCGTCGCGTCCCTTTCTTCACCAAGAGGGACTCCCAGGTGTCGAGGGGATAGCCCTGCTCGAAACCGAGGGCGCTGAGCTTGTCCACCGCGTCAGCCGTTGAGACGATAGGCAGTTTCTTGTCGAGCTCTTGGGCGGCGACGTCATCGAAATGATCGCCGTGATAGTGCGACAAGATGACCAGATCGATCGGTGGCAGATCAGCGATCTGGCAAGCAGGCTCGACCTCGCGCCGAGCCCAGATGCCATGTCCGAGGTTCACGTGCTCGCCTTTGTGAAGGAAGGCGGGATCCGTCAGAATCGTCAGTCCGCCGAAACGGATCAGCGTGGTGGCGTTGCCGATGAAATAGACGTCCCCCTCGTCGAAATCTGCTGCTCCACCGCTTGTTAGCTCTAAGGCAGTCGTCATCGGCTCTCCTTCAGCTGAAGGCGGACGCAGCCCCGAAAACCGGCCAGGGGGATAAACCATGTCTCGGGACACCTGTCAACGATGTCCCGAGACATGACATGGTAGCGGGGACAGGATTCGAACCTGCGACCTCTGGGTTATGAGCCCAGCGAGCTACCGAGCTGCTCCACCCCGCGTCGGTAAATGACAGGTTACCGAACGTGCGTCGCGGCGGCCAAATCGCGGGCTGACCAGGACATTCTCAGCGGTGCACGCGGACGGGCAGATTGCGGCAGTGCACGAAGTCGCGCACCGGCTGCAGGCCGATCATCAAACGCCCGTCCACCAGCCAGGCCGGTGTGCCGTCGACGCCGCGGTGCCGCGCGACCCACTCGGCCTGCCCGACGGCGGCCACCGCGCTTCCGTCGGCCAGCGCGGCGCGCAGGCGGCCGAGGTCGACGCCCGCCGCCAAGGCGTGCCGATCGATGACCGCCTGGTCGTCGATGTCCTCCCCGAAAACGAAGTGCGCGTCGAAGAGCAGGCGGTGCAGTTCGGCGAAGGCGTCGGGCTGGTTGAGCCGCGCCCACTCGGCGGCCGCCAAAGCCCTGCGGCTGTGCGGGATCCGCGCGGGCCAGCGCAACGGCATCTGCACCGCCCGGGCCTGGCGCTCGATGGCCGCGTACCTCGGCCCGTGGCCGTGCCGCATCGGCAGGCCGCCAGGCGGCATGCCGGGGTGCGCCTGGAATGGCAGCAGGACGACGTCGAATCCCGCCTCGGCGAGGATCGCGGTCCGGTGCTGCCCGATGTAGGAGAAGGGGCACGCGAAGTCGTACCAGTGCAACACCGTGCGTTCGTCGTAGTAGGACTCAGTCATGGTTTCCTCCCTGGCGCGGCGTGCATTCCCGGATAAGCGCTTCGGTGGCCCGGCTGAGCAGGCTGGCGGCGTGCGTGGCGCAGCGCCGCAGATCCGGCTCGAATTCGTTGAGGGTGCGGACGGCGGCGAAGCCGGCCGCGCGGGCTTGGGCACTGGTCAGGGTCGACACCCCGGCGACGGCGAACGTCGGCACGCCGTGCCGGTGAGCGCATCGGGACACCCCGACGGGCGCCTTGCCGCGCAGCGACTGGACGTCCAGGGACCCCTCACCCGTCACTACCACTTTGGCGCCCAACAGGTTTCGGTCCAGCTCGATGAGCTCGAGGATCATGTCGATGCCGGGCCGCATGCGCGCGCCCAGCACCGACAGCGCCGCGAACCCGACGCCGCCCGCCGCGCCGGCCCCGGGCCGATTCCGGCAGTCGGTGCCGGTCGCGCGGTCGACGAGGTCGGCCCAGCGGGAAAGACCGCGCTCGAGCGCTGCGATCTGATCGCCGTGGGCGCCCTTCTGGGGTCCGTAGACGATCGCCGCGCCGTGCGGTCCGCACAGCGGGCTGTCCACATCGGCAGCCAGCGTGAAGGCGCTCTCGCCGATAGCCGGATGCAACCCGCTCAGGTCGAGCCGATCGGCCTGCGCCAGGCCGCGGCCCCCGGGAGGGATCGGATTACCTTGGTGGTCAAGGATTTTCGCGCCCAACCCGACCAGCATGCCGGCGCCGCCGTCGGTGCTCGCGCTGCCCCCGACGGTGATGACGATGTCGCGGCAGCCCTCGTCCAGCGCGAGGGCGATCACGCTGCCCAACCCGTAGGTGGTGGCCGTCATCGGCGCGGGCGATCTCGACGGGAGCCGCTGCAGGCCGCAGACGTCGGCCATCTCGATGACCGCGCGCGTGCCGGTCCGGGCGTAGGCGGTGTGCACCCCGGCGCCGGTTGGCCCCGTGACGTAGGCGTGCATGCGCTGGTATCCGGCGGCCAGCACGGCATCGAGGGTGCCCTCGCCGCCGTCGGCGACCGGGCAGGTGATGGTGATCGCCTCCGGGTCGGCTCGCCACACGCCCTGCGCCATCGCCCGCGCGGCTTCCTCCGCGCGCAACGATCCCTTGAATTTGTCGGGCGCCAGGACGATGTGGCCGCCCATCAAACGACCATCCAGCCGAGCCACGGGGTGCTTTGCAGGTACACCAGCACGCACATCAGGGCCAGCAACAGCAGGCTCCACTTGAACACCTTGCGGAACAGGTCCCCCTCTTTGCCCTTCATCTGCACCGCGGCGGTCGCGATGACCAGGCTCTGCGGCGAGAGCATCTTCCCGATCACGCCGCCCGACGAGTTGGCCGCCGCCAGCAGGGTCGGGCTCAGCCCGGCCGCGTGCGCGGCACTGACCTGCAGCACCCCGAAGAGCGAGTTGGATGAGGTGTCCGAACCGGTGACGGTGACCCCGAGCCAACCGATAATCGGGGCGACGATCCCGAGCAGGCCGCCGGCGCCGGCGATCCACAGACCCAGCGTGGTGGTCTCGCCGGACAGGTTCAACAGGTACGCCAGCGCCAGCACCAACCCGACGGTGATTGCGGCGCTGCGCAATTGGATCGCCGCCTGCGCGTACGCCCGCACCGCCTGGCCCACCGAAGTCCGCAGCACGAGCATGGTGAGCAGTCCGCTGACGAAAAGCAATGTGCCTGCGGCGGACAGGAAGTCGAGCTTGTAGGTGGTCAGCGGGGAGGCCTTGTGCGCGGCGTTGGCGACGTGCAGGCCGGGCCAGGCGATGCTGGTGCCGCCGTGCTTGAGCAGGGCGGTGAACGGCTTCCACATCGACAGCGAGAAGATCGCGGTGACCATCACGTACGGTGCATACGCCAGCAGGACGTCCCTGCGGGAGTCGATCACCTCGTCACGCACCCCGCTGGCTGCGGGCGCGGTCAGCACCGCGCCGTCCAAGCGGCCCAATACCGCTGTGGCGCTTTCCGTTTCGTGTGTCACCGCGACCTCTTCCGGCGCGCCGGTCAGTGGCGCCTTCGGACGCCACACCCGGAGCAACAACACGATGGAGCCTGCGCTGATAATCGATCCGGCGATGTCGGTGAGCTCCACGGAAAAGAAGTTGGAGCAAAGGAATTGGACGATCGCGTAGACGCCGCCGCCCACCGCGGCCGCCGGCCACGCATGTTTGAGGCCGTTGCGACCGTCGACCATGAAGATCAGGATGAACGGCACGATGCAGGCCAGGATCGGCGTTTGCCGACCGACCATGGCGCCGAGCGTGTCCAGCGGCAGACCGGTGACCCCCGACAGCGCGACGATCGGAATTCCCAAGGAGGCGAACGCCACCGGCGCGGTGTTGGCCACCAGCGCCACCGAGGCGGCCTTCAGCGGCGAGAAGCGCAGCGCGACCAGCATCAGCGAGGTGATCGCGACCGGGGTGCCGAAGCCGGCCAAGCCCTCGATCAGCGCGCCGAAGCAGAACGCGACGATGACGGCCTGGATCCGGTGGTCCGGGGAGATCGACGCCATGGACCTGCACAGCACGTCGCGATGGCCGGTCTGGACGGTCAGGTTGTAGATCCAGATCGCGTTGAGCACCAACCACATAATGGGGAACATGCCGTAGGCGAACCCGAGCATGGCCGAGTCGGCGACCTGCGCGACGGGCATGTGATACACGCCCCACGCGATCAGGGCCGCGGTGCCGACGCCGACGGCCGCGGCGATGGGCGCGCGCACCCGAAGGCCGCCGAGGAGGACGAACATGATGACCAACGGCAGCGCGGCGACGGCGGCGCTCCAGCCGAGGGAATGCGCGACGGGGGTGTAGTCGGGCTGAAACATCTACAGCACCGCCCCGGGGTTGAGGATGTTCTGCGGATCGAGCGCCCGCTTGATGCGGCGGGTCAGTTCCATCACGTCGGGGCCCACTTGATCCGGCAGCCAGGCCTTCTTGAGCCGCCCCACCCCGTGCTCGCCGGTGATGGTGCCCCCGAGTTCGAGTGCGAGGTGCATGATTTCGCCGAACGCGAGGTGCGCGCGCCGCGACTGGTCGGGATCGCTCGCGTCGTGCACGATCAGCGGGTGGGTGTTGCCGTCGCCGGCGTGCGCGATGACCGCGCAGACGATGTCTCGCTCCGTGGCGATGGCCGCGATGCCTTCGACCAGCGCGGGTAGCGCCGGCAGTGGCACGCCGACGTCCTCGAGCAGCAGGTCGCCGAGGCGCTCGACGGCCGGGATGGCGAACCGCCGCGCCGCGGTGAACGCCTCGCCCTCTTGCGGGTTGTCCGTGGCGAACACGTCCGTCGCATCAGCCTGTGCGAAAACCTCTGCGATAAAGGATATTTCGTTCTCGCGGTCGCCGGGTGAGTCGGACTGGGCGATGAGCATCGCGCGGGCGTCGAGATCCAGGCCCATCCTGAAATGGCTTTCGACCGCGGCGATCGTGGTGTGGTCCATGAACTCGAGCATCGCGGGCCGCATGACGCGGGTGATGTTGCAGACCGCCTCCGTGGCGTCGCGTACCGACGAGAAAGAGGCCACCACGGTGCTGGCCGGCGGCTGAGGTGGCAGCAGTCGCAGGGTCAGCTCGGTGATGACGCCGAGCGTGCCCTCGCTTCCCACGAACAGCTTGGTCAACGACAGGCCGGCCGAGTCTTTGAGGCGCGGTCCGCCGAGTCGGACCACCGTCCCGTCGGCGAGGACCACTTCGAGCCCGAGAATGTAATCGGTTGTGACGCCGTACTTCACGCAGCACAGGCCGCCCGCGTTGGTCGCGGCGTTGCCGCCGATGGAACAGAATTCGAAGGACGACGGGTCCGGCGGATACCACAACCCGTGCTCCGCGACCGCCCGTTTGACCTCGGCGTTGGTGAGACCCGGCTGCACCACCGCGGTGCGCGTCACCGGGTCGACGTCGATGGAGCGCATCAGCTCGGTGGTCAGCACGATGCCGCCGTCAAGCGCGGTGGCGCCGCCCGACAACCCGGAACCGGCGCCGCGCGGCACCACCGGAACGCCGGCCGCGGTGGCCCAGCGCATCACCGCAACAACGTCCTCGGTGCTCTTGGCCCGCACCACCGCCAACGGGTGCCCGGCGTCGGGATCTTTGGCCCGGTCCTGTCGATAGCTCTCGATCACGTCCGGGTCGGTGAGCACAGCCACGCTCGGGATGCTGGTGAGCAGGTCGCCGCCGCGTTCGTCCAGTGCCGTCATTGGCGCGTTCCATTTCGTATGTCGGAATTGTTATTTCGTGAATGCCACCGTGGCATGGCTCACGTTTGACTGTCAAAGGAAACCCCGGTTGTCAGTAAGTCCTGCCTCCAACTGCACCGCGGCTGACCGGCCGTCACGCAGAAAACGGCTCCACGGCGGTTGACAACCAGCGGGCGGGAGGCCTTCACTGATTCCGTTCTCCGACTTATTTATTTCGTATTGTGGAACCACTATCGGAGGGAATTGCCGTGTCGCCAGCGACCTACACGGTGAACTGTTCGATCCTGTTCACCGATCTGCCCCTGCTCAAGCGGCCGGAGGCCGCCCGGCGGGCGGGCTTCGATGCGGTGGAATTCTGGTGGCCGTTCGCCGAGGCAGCACCGCCGGACGGCGACGTCGAACCGTTCGTCCGCGCCATCCGCGAGGCCGGGGTTCAGCTGAGCGGGCTGAACTTCGCGGCCGGTGACATGCCCGCCGGCGACCGGGGCATCCTCTCCAACCCGGCGTCGGTGACCGCGTTCCGGGACAGCGTGGACGTCGCCGTCGACATCGCGAAGAAGCTGGGCACGCGAGCCTTCAACGCGCTGTACGGAAACCGCGTCGAGGGCTTTTCGGCGGCGGTCCAAGACGACATCGCGGCCGAGAATCTCGCGTACGCCGCTCAGGCCGCCCAACGCATCGGCGCGACGGTGCTGATCGAGCCGGTCAGCGGCGCGCCCCGCTACCCCCTCAAGACCCTGGCGGACGCGGTCCGGGTCGTTGAGCGCGTGCGGAGCCGGTCGGGGTACGAAAACCTGCGCGTGCTCGCCGATCTCTACCACCTCTACGTCAACGGCGACGATCTGGCCGCCGCGCTGCATGCGCACGCCGACCGGGTCGGCCACGTCCAGATCGCGGACGCGCCCGGTCGCGGCGAACCGGGGACCGGCGAGATCGCGCTCGACAAATACGTCGGAATACTGCTCGATCGCGGGTATGACGGGTATATCGGCCTGGAATACAAGCCCAGTCGGCCCGACACCTTCGACTGGCTGCCGACGGCCGAACGGGGCCGCGGCTGCCTCAACATCGAATCCCTTGCGGCACAAGCGGGAACGAGGAACCAATGAGCACCATCGCTTTCATCGGGTTGGGCATCATGGGCAGCCCGATGGCATGCCACCTGGCCCGGGCCGGCCACACGGTCATCGGCTATAACCGTTCGCCGGGGCGCACCGGCGCGCTGGTGGAAGCCGGCGGGGCCGCGGCGGAGTCGATCGGCGAGGCGGTCAAAGACGCCGACGTGGTGGCCGTCATGGTCCCCGACTCCCCCGACGTGCAAGACGTGTTGTCCTCGGAGGGCGGCGTTTTCGCGCACGCTCAGCCCGAAACCCTGGTGATCGACTTTTCCTCGATCCGCCCCGACGTCAGCAGGGAGCTGGCCGAGGAGGCGAGGCGGCGGGGCCTGCGCATGATCGACGCCCCGGTATCCGGCGGTGAGGCCGGCGCCAAGAACGCGTCGCTGTCGATCATGGTCGGGGCCACCGATCGCGACTTTGCCGACGCCAAGCCGATCCTGGAAGTCGTCGGCAAGACGATCGTCCACGTGGGCCCCAACGGGGCGGGCCAGACCGTCAAGGCCGCCAATCAACTGATCGTCGCGGGAAACATCGAACTGCTCGCCGAGGCGATCACGTTTCTGCGGGCCTACGGGGTGGACCTCGACGCGGCGGTCAAGGTGCTGGGCGGCGGGCTGGCCGGCTCGGCGGTGCTGGACCAGAAGGCCGCGAAGATGCTGGCCCGAAACTTCGATCCGGGCTTTCGGATCGAGCTGCACCACAAGGACATGGGCATCGTGACCAGCGCGGCCCGCGAGGCCGACGTCGTCATCCCACTGGGGGCGGTCGTCGCGCAGCTAATGGCGTCCGCGCTCGCCAACGGCGACGGCGGCCTCGATCACTCGGGCCTGCTGCTGGGCGTCGAGCGGTTGTCAGGCCGCGGGGAAAGCTAGCCCGATGACCCGGATGCGCACGGTCGACGCGGCCGTCAGGATTCTCGAGATCGAGGGCGCCACACAGGCGTTCGGCCTGCCCGGCGCGGCGATCAACCCGTTCTATTCGGCGATGCGCGCCCACGGCGGGATCAGGCACGTGCTGGCCCGGCACGTCGAGGCCGCCAGCCACATGGCCGAGGGGTACACCCGCGCCGCGCCCGGCAACATCGGCGTCTGCGTCGGCACCTCCGGCCCGGCGGGAACCGACATGATCACCGGGTTGTATTCGGCCAGCGCGGATTCGATCCCGATCCTGGCGATCACCGGGCAGGCGCCGGTGAACAAGCTGCACAAGGAGGACTTCCAGGCCGTCGACATCGCGGCGATCGCGGCACCGGTGACCAAGATGGCCATGACGGTCCTGGAGCCCGGTCAGGTGCCCGGCGCGTTCGCCCAGGCGTTTCACCTGATGCGGTCGGGCCGGCCCGGGCCGGTGCTGATCGACTTGCCCATCGACGTGCAGCTCGCCGAGATCGACTTCGACCCAACGACTTACGCGCCGCTGCCCGTCTACAAACCCTGCGCCGGCCCCGCGCAGATCAACAAGGCGCTCGACATGCTGCAGACGGCGCGACGCCCGCTCATCGTCGCGGGCGGGGGCATCATCAACGCCGACGCTTGCGAACTGCTCGTCGAGCTGGCCGAGGTGCTCAATGTCCCCGTGGTGCCCACGCTGATGGGCTGGGGCGCGATCCCCGACGACCATCCGCTGGCCGCGGGCATGGTCGGGTTGCAGACCGCGCATCGCTACGGAAACGCCAGCATGCTCGAGTCCGATTTCGTGCTCGGGATCGGAAACCGCTGGGCCAACCGCCACACCGGCGGGCTCGACACCTACCGGCGCGGCCGCCGCTTCGTACACATCGACATCGAGCCCACCCAGATCGGGCGGGTGTTTCCGCCCGACCTCGGCATCGTCTCCGACGCCAAGGCGGCGCTCGAACTGCTGGTTGCGCTCGCGACGGCGCGGGCCGCCGCGGGCACGATGCCGGACTGGAGCGGTTGGGTCGGTGACTGCCAACGCCGCAAGAAGACCCTGCACCGCAAGACCCACTTCGACGATGTCCCGATCAAGCCGCAGCGCGTGTACGAGGAGATGAACCGCGCCTTCGGCCGCGACGTCCGGTACGTCACGGCGATCGGGCTCTCACAGATCGCCGGCGGCCAATTCCTCAACGTGTTCAAGCCTCGGCACTGGATCAACTGCGGACAGGCCGGACCGCTCGGCTGGACCGTCCCCGCCGCCCTGGGGGTGGTCACCGCCGACCCGACCGCCACGGTGGTCGGCCTGTCGGGCGACTACGACTTCCAATTTTTGATCGAAGAACTCGCCGTCGGCGCGCAATTCAACCTGCCGTATGTCCATGTGGTGGTGAACAACTCCTACCTCGGGCTCATCCGCCAGGCCCAGCTGAACTTCGACATGGACTACTGCGTCTCGCTGGCCTTCGACAACATCAACGCCCAGGAAGACGGCGACACCGACCTGCCCAAGGGATACGGCGTCGACCATCGCAGCGTTGTGGAAGGGCTGGGCTGCAAGGCGATTCAGGTCACCGAGCCGTCCGGCATCGGCCCGGCGCTGGCCCGGGCGCAACAGCTCGCGCGCGAACACAAGGTCCCCGTCGTCGTCGAGGTCTTCCTGGAACGGGTCACCAACATCGCGATGGGCACCGAGATCGACAACATCACCGAATACAACGAGCTCGCGGCGTTGCCCTCCGACTGACCGACGCGCTGCTTGCTGTGGACGTCAATTCCGTGATACGAAAAAGCGCAGGCGGGATGACGGGCCCTCGGGGCTGGATCGGAAGCGGTGATGGCTCGCGAAGCTGCACGTACGGGCGGCGTTCAGTCGGTGGAGCGGGCGTTCGAGCTGCTCGAGATCCTGGCGACCATGGGTGGGTCGGCCGCGCTCGGCGACCTCGCGGCGCGTTCGGACCTGCCGGCGCCGACGATCCACCGGCTCGCGCGCACCCTGGTGGGCATGGGTTACCTGCGGCAGCTACCGAACCGGCACTATTCGTTGGGGCCCAAGCTGATCCGGCTTGGCGAGAGCGCGGCACAGCTCGTCGGCACGTGGTCGCGGCCGCATCTGCTGGAGTTGGTGGAGCGCACCGGTGAGACGGCGAACATGGCGCTGATGGACAACGACATGGCCGTCTACGTCGCTCAGGTGCCCTCACCGCACTCGATGCGGATGTTCACCGAGGTGGGCCGGCGCGTCTACCCGCACTGCACCGGCGTCGGCAAGGCGCTGCTGATGCAGCTGCCCAACGATGCGGTGCGCGCCCTGGTGGCGCGAACCGGGATGCCCGCCTCGACCGAGAACTCCCACACGACCCCGAAGGAGCTGCTGCGGGACATCGAGCTGTGCCGTTCGCGCGGCTACGCCGTCGACGAGGGCGAGCAGGAAGTCGGCGTGCGGTGCTTCGCCGTGCCGGTGCCCGACGCGCCGTCGTTGACCGCGATCTCGATCTCGGGCCCCGCCGCCCGGGTCACGCTGAAATCCGCCACGGAGATCACTCCCCTGCTGAAGCGCGTCGCCCGCGACATCGCCTCGGAGTTCGACAGGGAGGCCGCCGGGTAGAACCGGGTCAACCGCGGGTGGCCGCCATGAATCTGTCGAGTTCGCGCGGAATGTCGGGACCCGAGGGCTCGATGATGACTTCGGTGGCGCCGGCTTCGGCCATCGCGGCCACGGCCTTCCCGACGGTGTCGGCCGTCCCGGTCAGGGTGACCGACGGGACCGAGGCGTAGCCTCCGGCACGCCAAGCGGCCAGGTCGGCGTCGTTCATCTCGACCATGGTGCCCTGATGAATGTGTAAGTGGCGCAGGCGTTGGGGTACCTTCTCGATCACATCCAGCCACGCGGCGCCGCCGGGCATCTCGCGCAGCGCCTCGGCGCCCTTGGTGGTGTAGACGAAGTGATATGCCGCGGCCCACGAGGCGCCGACGGCCGAGCGGACCCGTTCGCCGGCCAGGTCCTCCCCTTCGTTCAGGATGGTGCCCATGGTGGCGACCACTGCGCGCGCGAAGTCGCGTTGTCCGGGCACGACGTCGAACATGGAGATCACCCCATCGGCGCCGAGCCGCTTGGCAACGCCGGCACCCTTGGGTCCGGTTGCCGCCACCAGCAACGGGATTCGCAGTGGGAGCGCGGTGGCTTGTGCAGAGCGCAGCATCAACTTGATGGCCGCGCCCTCCCAGTCGACCACCTCGCCTGCGAGTAGCGCCTGGTAGGCACGGATGTAGCCCTCCATGTAGGACCATCGGATTGGCGGCTGGCCGATGGCCGCGCGGCTGGAGAACCCGGTGCCGAACGAGGTCACGACGCGCCCCGGCGCCCGCCGGTGCAGAGAGAAGGTCTCGGCGGCGTTGACCAACGGGTGGCGCTGGGTCGGGATCAGTACCGCGGGACCCAGCTCAATCGTCGTGGTCCGCTCGGCCGCGCGGTGCAAGCCCAGCCAGACGTCATCGCCTCCGAACGGAGTGTCGTAGAGATAGGCCCGGCGATAGCCCAGTTTCTCCGCGGCGACAATGTGCTGAGCAGACTCGAATGACGGTGGTAGCGCCACACTTACGTCGATTGCGGTCATGTGCTGGTCCTCTCTGATCGTGCTCGCCGACCCAAAGCATCTTGGGCAATGCGCTCAAACTCCGACACGGGCTGCAGCCCGGTCACCAACCGGCCGCCGAGCAGCCACGCGGGTGTGCCGGAGACGCCGCACTGCTGTCCGGCCCTTTCCAACAAATCGACCGCGGCGTAGGCGGTGCCGTCGGCGAGCGCGGTGTGCAGTGGATCCGGGTCCACGCCGGCCTTCACCGCGTGCCGATCGATGACCGCCTGATCGCCGATGTCTTCACCCAGAGCGAAGTGCGCCTCGTACAACCCGCGCTGGAGTGCGTCGAAGGCAGTCGGCCGATTGCGGCGAACCCATTCTGCGGCGGCTAAAGCCCTCCTGCTGTTCGGGATACGCTCCGGCCAGTTCAGCAGCAGCCCCTCCGCTGCCGCCTCCCGTTCGAGCATCTCGGACCTCGGCCCCTGACGGGGACCGATAACAAGACCGCCGGCCGGGATGTCGGGATGCGCCTGGAATGGCAGTGAGATGACCTCAAGGCCGGCCTCCACCAGGAGGGCTGACCGCGACTGCCCGATGTAGCAGAACGGGCATATAAAGTCGTACCAGTGCAGTACCGGTTTCGGCGCGCCGCTCATCAGTTCCTCACCGGCGGAAACGATTTCAATGACTCTCGCAGCACGTGGATCGCTTGGGTGATCGCCGCTTTCGCCGCGGCGGTTTCGCGCAGGGCGTTCAGCATCATGAAGTCGTGGATCGTGGCGTTGTAGCGCACGCTGGTGCAACGCACTCCGGCGGCGGTGAGCTTGCGGGCGTAGGCCTCGCCTTCGTCGCGCAGGACGTCGCAGTCGTCAACGACGACGAACGCCTCGGGCAGTCCGGCGAGTTCGCCGAAGTCAGCCCTCAGCGGTGAGGCGAGGACGTCGTTGCGCCGGGCCCGATCCGGCAGGTACGCGTCCCAGAACCAGGCCATTGCCTTGGCGGTCAGGTGCGGGCCGTCGGCGAATTCGCGGTAGCTCGAGGTGTTTTGCGAAGCGTCGGTCACCGGGTAGTACAGCGACTGGTGAACGAAGGTGACATCGCCGCGCCGCCGAGACAACAAGGCCAGCGCGGCGGCGAGGTTGCCGCCGGCGGAGTCACCGGCGACCGCCAGGCGGGTGCCGTCGAGACCGGCGCTCGAGCCGTTTCGTTGGATCCAGCGTGCGGCCGCGTAGGCCTGCTCGAGCGCGACGGGATGGCGGGCCTCCGGTGCGCGGTCGTATTCGACGAACACGACGGCGGCGTGCACGCCGACACAAAGCTCACGCACCAGGCGGTCGTGCGTCGCGGCGCTGCCGAGCACCCAACCGCCGCCATGTAGGTACAGCACCACCGGCAATAACCCGGTTGCACCAACGGGTTTGACGACGCGAACGCGGACGCCGATACCGTCGGCATCGACAACCATCCACGCGTCGTCCACCAACGGTTTGGCGGCCGGAGACGACTGGATATCCTGCAGGCCGTTGCGCGCCTCGGTTGGCGTCAGTTCATAGACCGGTGGCGAATGGGCCGCGGCGGCAGCGAATTCGGCCGCGGCCGGCTCGAGGACGGAATCTGATATCACACTTCCGGCATCCGTTTGCTCAGTTGCTGCAGGGTCAGCATTTCGCGGCCGCGGTCGTCGAGGTACGGGATGCCGATCCCGTATTCCTCCCAGCGGCGTGCGATTTTGGACTCCAGCTCGGGCGTGAGTCTGTCGGTCGGCGGGAAGCGACGCCCACCCCACTCCGGGCGCGGGTCGACTTCCCAGCTTCGCGTGGCATCGATGAGCACCCGCGTCCATTGACCGGCGCCGTATTTGTTGGTGTCATTCAAAGCCGGCGGTGTCGACGGATCGAGCGACGAGCCGAGACCCGGGCCGAAGAACGCGATATCGCCGAGGCCGGCATTGACCCGGTAGGACATGGCCCAGTCCAGCGCGACCGGGTCGTGCAGGTCGATGTCCTCCTCGACGACCATGACGTTCTTGTGAAACCACACCGATCCGCCCGTCCCCCACAGCGCCGACGCGATCTGCTGCGCGTGGCCCCGGTACCGCTTCTGGATCTGCACCAGAGTGTTTTGGCCGTTTGTCACCTCCGTCATCCACAGGTCGGTGACGCCACCGATCCCGAGGTCGTCGAGCACGTTCCACGTGATCGCCGACCGCGCGAAGTTGACGATGCTGTCTTCGTTGAAGCATCCCGGCCGGATCCCTTCGAGGGTGCCGCGCAGCACCGGATCGTTGCGGTGGGTGATCCGGGTGACCCTCAGGACCGGCGCCGGTGCCGCGCCCCCGATGAAGCCCGGGTACTCGGCAAAGGGCCCCTCGACAACGAAGGTCGAGGGGTCGGGATCGATGAAGCCTTCGACGACGATTTCCGCGGTCGCCGGAACGTGCAACGGCACCGTTTCACAGGCGACCAGGTCGACCGGGCGCCCGAGAAGGGCCCCCATCATGTCCCATTCGCAGATGTTCTTCGGGAACGGGCTCCCGGCGCAGAACCCCAGCACGTCGTGCCACCCGTAGACGACGGCGACCGGCATCGGCTCCGGCTTGTACTCCTCCATATGGCCGCCCCAGCCCTGACTGGGCACCAGAAGCTTGGCGATCTTGTCGCGGTCGACGATCTGGCCCCGGTAGCAACCGATGTTGTCGCGTCCCGTCACCTTGTCCTCGGTGACCACCCCGCAGAACGTGTCGACGTAGCGACCACCGTCCTCGCCGTGCCACTTTGGGACGGGTAACTCCCATAAATTGATGTCGTCGCCCTCGAGGATGTTCTCCTTGACCGGGCCGGCATCGACCACGCGCGGCGGTATCGGTTTCTTGAACGCCTCCCGGAGGTGACGCACGATGGCCGAGTCGCTGGTGTCTTCGGGCAGCCCCAGCATCAGCTGGACCTGGCGCCGGCTGCCGAGCGCCGACGTCAAAAGCTTTGTGCACCGGGTGTTCTCGTGGCCGACGATGTTCTCGAACAGCAGCGCCGGGCCGCCGAGACAAAGGTTGGCGCGGGTGATCGCACCGATCTCTTCGTCCCAGTCGACGGGGGCCGTGATGCGGCGCAACTGGCCGGCGGCTTCGAGGGTGGCCAACCAGCTGCGCTGATCGGGTCCTGCTTCCCCGTTCGTGGCCTGAGCCAGGCTGGTGGGAAGACTTGTCCCCATGGTCATTTCGTTCTCCTCACGCGATCGGGGCTTCTTCTAACGGTGGTTGTTGACCAACCAGTCGTCGGCTTCGGCGAGGTGCCGGTGACCGTTCACGCGGACCGGAGCCTGATCCTCCTTCCACCGGTTGATCAGGTTGTGTTCGATCCCGAGTTGATCGATGACGCGCCCGACCACATAATTCGTCACTTCATCGACCGAAGTGGGCCGCGCGTAGTAGGCCACCATCGGCGGGAAGATCACGGCGCCGGCGCGCGCGAGGTAGTGCATGTTTTCCAGGTGGATCTCGCTCAACGGTGCCTCCCGCGCGACCAGGACGAGCTTGCGGCGTTCCTTCAGCGTGACGTCGGCGGCGCGGGTGATCAGGTTGTCGCTGAAGCCGATCCGGATGGCGGCTAACGTCTTCATGCTGCACGGGCAGACAACCATGCCATCTGTGCGGAAAGAGCCACTCGAGATGCCTGCGGCAAGATCGCGGGCGCTGTAGGTATGGGTGGCCAGTGCCCGGACCTCCTCGACGGGGGTGTCGGTCTCCATCTTGATCGTCGCCCGCGCCCAGTCGCTGAGGATCAGGTGCGTCTCGACCCCCAGCTGTCCAAGTGCTTCCAGCAGACGGATGCCCAGAGCGGCTCCGGTCGCTCCGGTCATCGCTACCACTAAGCGCATCGTCTTCCTCCTTCGGCGAGTCGCATGGCCCACGGCCGCGATCATCAAAGTTTCGGGCGCACCGAGCCACCGTCGCATCCGCCGGTGGCTAGCCATCGCGGTTAGTTTCTGGCTCCCCGGCTTCCCGCCTAGATTGCGCGCGCCTCGACGATGCCGAAGTCCGTTCCGGTGTCGATCACCTGAGTCATTTCGAATCCGGCTCGGTCAAGCAGGCGGCGGTATTCGCGCGCTGTTCTTCCGCGCCCGTCATTGACCAGCAACATCTCGATATCAATTACCTTGCCGATGACGTCACCGTGGTGTTCCGGGATTACACCCTCGACGAGCAGCAATGAGGCCCCGCTGGCCGCCGCCCTTCTCACGTTCTGCAAGATGCGTAACGCGGCCTCGTCGGGCCAGTCGTGGATTATGTGCTTGAGCACGTACACATCGCCCCCGGCGGGTACCTCCTCGAAGAACGAGCCTTCGACCAGCCGAACCCGATGCGCCACATCAAACTTCCCCAATAGCGATGGCGCTTCCACAACCACGTCGGGGAGGTCGAACAGGATGCCCTGGGCATGCGGCGCCGACTTCAGGATGGCAGCGAGCAGGCGGCCATGGCCGCCCCCGATGTCGACGATCGTGCGGTATCGCGTGAAGTCGTACGCCTCGACCAGCGGTCCGTCTAAAAATGCCGACAATCCCGTCATCGCGTCGTTGAAAATCGCGCTGAATTCGGGCTCGTCGCGCAGATAGTCGAAAAAGCCTTTACCGCGCAGCGCGGGAACCGGCGAAGTCCCGGTCCTGATCGCCCGGGTCAGCAGGCTCCAGAGTTCACGGTGCTGCGGTGCGCCCACGAATCGGGCCATGGCCGCCACAGATACCGGGGAATCCGACCGCAGGACGTCTGCTCGTGGAGTCAGCTCATAGCGACCGTCGTCGCGTTGAGCGAATATCCGCTTGCCGATCAGTGCCCGCAGGGCTCTGCGCAAGGCGTCCGGATGCGCTCCCACTTTGCTGGCGAGTTCCTCGAGTTCCAATGGTCCATCGGCGAGCGCATCCGCCACTCCCAGGTCGGCCACTGCGGTAATGGTCTGCGATACCCACGCCGAGAGCAGTAACTCCTGCACCGCTTGTGCCGCGGAAGACGTAGGTTCGTCAAAGGACGGCGCCTCAGAAATACTCATGCAATCTCCTCAGTTCGGTTGCCGCGAAATACGAAAACGTCCGGGCTTCCCATCGCGCATGGGCCACAGTGGATTCGGGACTTCTGCGCCGACAATGCGGTCCACTTAGGCGTGCCTCCCCCTTCGCTTTTTGTCGCCCCTGGCGAGGCGCAGCAACATCGGCAGGCTGACCAGCCGCGACGGTGGGTCAACCATGCTGATTAGCCGCAGGAATCGCTGCATCACGGCGGGGTCGGTTTCGGCAGCGGCCAGGACCCGGTCCAGGTAAGCGTTGGTGATCTGCATCGGCAGCGGTCGGTGCCCCTCGATTTGAGGCAGGGTCAGATCCCAACTCACCGCGGTTTGCCATGCCACGCGAATTGCTTTTGCGGCGGCGCGGAAAAACCGTTGCGGCAGATAATGGTCCCCGCGCTGCAGGCACTGACGTAAGACGACCGCCTCGGTTGCCGCAACCGACATGCCCTGCCCGTAAGTCGGATTGAAGCTACACATCGCGTCGCCCACCACGATCAGCCCGTCGGGCATGTGTGTCAGGCGGTCATAGCGGCGCCAGCGATTGGACGGGAAACGGTACTTGACGACCTCCGCAAGTGGTTCGGCGCGAACGGCGGCCTCCACGACGTGCGGAGGTGCTATCCCGGCCAGACACGAGAGCACCCTGCGCGATCGGTGGGAGGGCTTTGTCCTGCCACCGTCGATACACCGATGGTGTAGGTATTGTTCTCGCCGGCGAGCATTCCGCATCCCACGGGGCGGCTGGGTTGCGGGCCGGCTACGACCAGATTCTCGTGCAAGGTGCCTCGCGGCACATACACCGGGAAACCGGAATAGCCGAGTCGCACCCGCAGCTCGTCTTCGCGCGGACGACGGTAGCCGAGGTCGTCGAGAAACAGCGGTGTCCGCGACCCGCGTCCGGTGGCGTCGACCACCAGGTCGGCACATAGGGTCGCCTTCGCCCGGGAATGGCGCCGCGCGAGCACGACACCGGTCACGCGGTGGCGCTCCCGGGTCGACGTCAATCGGACGACATCGTGACCGCCTCGGATCTGCACATGGGGAATGGCGCTAACTCTGCGCCGCAGATTCCACTCGAGAAAGGGTCGATTCACGTAGTAGGTCACCAACGACTTGGGGTTCGGGATCTTGCCGGACCGAAGCAGATGATGTCCGCCGTAGCACATCCAGAACCGCGACAGGTCACCGTCGTTCCACACCCGAGCACCGCCGGCGACCAACTGGTCGAGAAGGCCTGGGAACAGTTCGTCCATGATCTGCGTCCCGCGCGCGAGCGGGACGTGGGGTAGCCCGCCTTGCGGCACCCCACGGCGGATCGTTGGCCCGTCCGGTAGCACATCACGATCGACCACGGTCACACTGCCGAAGAAGTCAGCGAGGACCCGGGCGGCCAAGAGTCCACTGATGCCTCCGCCGAGAACGACCGCGTTGCCCCGGAATTCAGGCGCGGCCATGCTTGTGCGGTCTCCTCGCAACCGGAAGTTGACGACTGGTTTCTGCTAGGAAACGAATCATCGCCACCGGCGTCCGGCGGTGCGGAAACCTGAACGTGACCGTTATGCCGGCGACAGCGCACTCGACCAGTGTTGCTACCCGCTCAACGTTGTGCGGGCGGGGAAAGGCGGTGATAACCCAAGTGCCCATGTTCACACTCCTGGTTGATGAATAGTTGTGCGGTCCAGAGCAATCCCGAGAGACTGGCTCGTGCAGTCCCGTCTTGCGATGCTGCTGTCGCGTTTCAAGATGACCCTGGCCGTCCCTGCCGAAATGACCGAATTTCTGTTCCGATGACCGGAACACCCCAGGGCAGCGCGGCTATTTTGCGGCAGCACCGCTGTAAGACAGCTTCGCTGGAAGATCAGGCACGGGTTTCGGCGGCGGTTTATTGAGGGGGTCGTCTATCGGGCCCGCGTTCGAATCGCGGAATAGCTATCATCGCCTGGTGGGCTCAGAGAGTTTTGATGAGTTGTCGGCCGCCGAATTGGCCGGATCGGCCGAACAGGAATCTCCGCCGACGAGTGCGCTGCACAGCGCCTTCGCGCTACTCCGGGCGCTCGGCCGGATTCAACAGCACCCGGTCGGGGTCACCCGACTCGCCTCGGAGACGGGTATCCCCAAAACGACGGTGCACAGGCTTCTTGAGCAGCTCGCACAAGAAAACATCGTGCGGCGCGAGCGCGGAAGGTGGACCTTCGCCGCCGGCCTGCGTGAATTGGACCGTCGGCGTGGCGATCTGGCCCGCGTGGCCCAGCCCCGGGTGCGATCCATGTCGCTGGCCACCAAGGCGTCAGTATTCCTTTACGACGCATCGGGGAACCGATTGAGAGCTATGTGCCACGCGTACGGGTCGGGCTTTATCGGTGTATTGAGCCCCTCGCAGCAGTCCCTGGGGGCCGAGAGCCCGGAATCCGCCGCCTCTCAAGCGCTTTATCGCGGGTCCATGGCATCCGAATACGGCGCGGTACACCCGGAGTGCTCGTGCATCGCCACACCGTTCGCGCTTCCCTCGGGCGAACCCGGGATCATCGCTTTTGCGCACCCCACCCGAAAAGACCTCGAATCATTCAAGCGGCCGCTGGACCGCGTCGCCAAACTCATCCAGTCGGACATGCACCGCATGGCGTCCTGACACTGCCGACCGCCACCGCGCGCCGGTAATTCACGATCCACCAACGAAAGTGGGTCGTCGACCAGTTCGGCTGTGCCCGTCGTAGGCCGACCCGGCCGGTGTCAACAGATCGGACAACCCGACGCGATGCAGCATCTCGGCCCTGAGCCGGTCGAGCACCGCGAAGCCGACATCGGCGCCGTCTTGCGCCGGGTCGATATGAACGCGAAACGGGCGCCGCCCGAACGGGGTTTCGACGACCTCGACGACCGCCTCGGCCACCACGGAGGCGTCGGCGCCCGGAGGCACAATGGCTTCGAAAGCCTCCCGAACCCGGACCCCAAGACCCGCATAAGGTCCTTTCTCATACTCGTCGACCACCGTCCGGTCAGCAGGTGAACCGGCCCTCGCGAAGTGGACGGTGCCGGTGGTGAACGCGCCCGGAACGATGATGGAAGTCTCAATGCCCCAACGGGTCAGCTCGCGGGCATAGGCTACCGCCAGCGCATCCATCGCGGCCTTGGCCGCGAAGTACGGTGCCAAATAAGGTGGCGTGCCCCCGGCGCAACTGCTGCTAGACACCCACACCAGAAGGCCTCGGTGCAGTCGCCGCATGTGCGGCAGCACCGCCCGGTTGACCCGCTGAGTGCCAACCACATTCACGTCATACAGCTCGGCCAACTGATGTGGGGTGAACGCCTCGGCCGGACCGAAAGCCATATGGCCTGCGTTGTGCACCACCACGTCGATGCGGCCGTTGGCGTTGAAAATCTTGTCGATCGCACTGTCGACCGAGGACTGCGACTGCACATCCATTTCCACAGTCCGCAACTCAACGCCATTGTCCTTGGCGAAGTATTCTTCCGCCTCAACCCGGGCTGCGTTACGCGCCGTGGTGTCACGGATCGACGCGTAAACGGTGTGTCCGGCGAGCGCCAATGCTTCGGCGCTGAGCCGACCAAACCCGCTCGATGCACCGGTGACCACGATGACGTCCTGACCCATGATGCAAGCTTGCGGTGGATGAGACGGTGGTCGCATCCGCCGGTGGCCAGTCAAAGGACACGATCGAGCTGACTGCGCGACGTGATATCCAGCTTGGTGAACACCTTTCGCAGGTGATATTGGACTGTTCGCGCGCTGATGAACAATCGCGCGCCTATCTCCGGATTCGACAGTCCGTCGCGGGCCAGCCGCGCGATCTGAGTCTCCTGCGCCGTCAGCTGCTCGCCGCTCACTTCGACGTTGCGCTTGCGCGCGGTCTCGCCGGTCGCCCGAAGCTCACGCGCGGCGCGCTCGGCGAATGCGTCCATTCCCATCGCGTCGAACATGTCGTGCGCGTGACGCAGCTGGGCCCGCGCGTCCGTACGCCGGCGCTCGCGGCGCAGCCACTCGCCGTACAGCAGATGACCACGGGCGAGTTCGGACCGCATGCGAGTACGGCTCAATTGCTCGATTGCTTCGCGGTACAGCCGCTCGGCCTCGGATCCGTCGTTGAGGAGCGCCCGCGAACGCGCTTCGACACCCAGCGCCCAATCGGTCCCGCTGACGCGGGTCATTTCACTAAGCCAATCGAGCGAGTCAGCGGCCAAGTCGGTTTTGCCGCAACGCACCGCAGCCTCGACGAGCTCGACCCAAGCGAACGGCGTCGCGCCCAAGTCGGTCGGGTGCTCGGCGGCGCTTCGGGCTGCCGCCATCGCCGCTTTGTAGTCGCCAATTCCATTGTTGAGCAGCGCACTCGCCCGCTCGGCGACTGTCAGCCCGACTCCTTCGCCCCGCCGCGTGATGTCTTTCGTGGTCGCGTCTATCAACGCCGATACCTTCGCTTGGTCACCGCGATACGCGGCGAGGAGCAGCGCGCCGTAGGGCGCGAGGCCGGCGCCGGTCGCCTCCGTCACCGCCTGCACTTCGTGAACGAGCGCTTCGGATTCGGTGAGCTTGCCGGCGAATTGAAGCATCACCGCGCGCGTGCTCAGGGCCAGGGGCAATTCCGTCAGAGCGCCAGTGGCGCGGGCCGCCTCGATGTGCCTCGCCGAGACTAGGTCCCACCCGTTGTCATCCCACAGGTCCAAAGCAGCGATGCTCGCCAGCCATAGGCAAGGCAACTGTTCATCGGGCGACGTCACGGCGACGTCGACCGCGCGACGCAAGATCGGTACGCCCGCTCGGTATCCGTCGGTGAACCGGGCGACAAACCCGTCGAGGAGAAGATCAGACAGGCTTGGGCAAGGCGGCCGCCGTGAATCCCGTGCGGCGCGTGCCACCTCCACGACTCCCCAACGTCCCGCCAGTCGAGCGGCGAACATCGCCGCCGACATTGCTTCCAGATAAGTTGTGCGAGAACGTGTTACGTCGATCGAACCCAGCAGCTCGGCGGCCTTGAGCAGCAGCGGCGGCGCCTCGCTGCCGCGGCTGGTGACGAACGCCAACTGGGCACGCAAAAGGTCAATCCGCGCGCGCTGCGGGGCGCTTAAGGGGCAGGCCTGGGCTCGCGTTATCAGGTCGAGTGCGACGTCGAACGCACCGGCTTCGACCTTGCCCGCTGCAGCGTCGAGCGCCCGCTGAGCTCGCTGACTGGGGTCGACGGTTAGATCCGCGGCGCGTTCGAGAAACGCCGCCGCGGCGGCAACGCCACCACGCGCCCGCGCGCGGTCGGCAGACCGCATCAACTCGGCGGCGACGTCGTCGTCCGGCTTGGCCGTGGCCTGCGCGAGGTGCCAGGCGCGCCGGTCGGGATCCAACAGCGGATCGGTGACCTCAGCCAGGGCTCGGTGGGCCTGCTGTCGTCGCTGCTGGGGCGCGGAATGGTACGCCGCCGAACGGGCCAGCGGGTGGCGAAACCGCGCGCGAGCGCCGAGTTCGAGCACCCCCCCGTCGACCGCAGGCGCGGCAGCGCTGTCCTCGATCCCCAGACCC